>JBBKXS010000220.1:0-4324 GCA_037969605.1 Flavobacteriaceae bacterium | reverse complement strand
AAAGCAGATGCCTTAAAAAAAGGTCTCTATCATAAAATAGTAGTGAACGAATAAAATAAGCGTACCTTTGCCACTTAATAAAAAATGACGCTATAAATAAGAATGTCATTTGATAGATTATTTATATGTCATTTAATTCATTAGGTTTATCTGATGCCCTATTAAAAGCGGTCAGCAAGCAAGGTTATGAACAGCCTTCTCCAATACAAATAAAAGCCATCCCTTTAATTTTAGAGCGTAAAGATGTCATGGCATCTGCGCAAACTGGAACAGGTAAAACAGCAGGATTCACTCTGCCAATTTTGCAAATCTTATCTCAAGAACCACCTTTAAGACATCGTCCGGTA
Source organism: Flavobacteriaceae bacterium (assembly GCA_037969605.1). Taxonomy (GTDB): domain Bacteria; phylum Bacteroidota; class Bacteroidia; order Flavobacteriales; family Flavobacteriaceae; genus Geojedonia. The sequence goes on along the minus strand of JBBKXS010000220.1, from coordinate 3,977 downwards.
AGAGCTTTGGTGTTAACACCCACTCGTGAACTTGCAGCGCAGGTTTATGAAAACATTAAACAATACGGTGCATTTTTAGATCTAAAAAGTGCAGTGATTTTTGGTGGGGTCAATCAAAATTCCCAAGTCATGGCTTTAAGACAGGGAGTTGATATTTTGGTGGCTACTCCAGGAAGGTTGCTCGATTTGAACAACCAACGCGTTTTGTCATTGGCTAAAATTGAGATTTTGGTTTTGGACGAGGCAGACAGGATGTTGGATATGGGTTTTTTACGGGATATAAAAAAAATCATGGCGCTTATGCCAAACAAACGTCAGAATTTGTTGTTTTCGGCTACCTTTTCTAAAGATATCAAAGCCTTGGCCAATGATATTTTACATCATCCTATTTTAGTGGAAGCCACTCCGGAAAATTCTACAGTTGATGCCATTGATCAAAAAGTCTATTTTGTAGATAAAGGGCAAAAACCAAATGTGCTTGTAAAACTCATTTTAGAAGGCAATTGGGAACAAGTTCTAGTATTCACACGTACTAAACACGGTGCCAATAAACTCACTAAAAAGCTTATCAGTAGTAATATTTCGGCATTGGCAATCCATGGTAATAAAAGCCAAGGTGCCAGAACAAAAGCCCTTGCGGGATTTAAAAGCGGAAACATTCGTATTTTAGTAGCCACGGATATTGCGGCTCGCGGTTTGGATATTCCTCTATTGCCTCATGTTGTAAATTTTGAATTGCCCAATATTTCTGAAGACTACATACATAGAATTGGCAGGACTGGTAGAGCAGGAGCAAGTGGTGAGGCGATTTCTTTGGTAAGTGGAGAGGAAAGAGCGTATTTGCGAGATATTGAAAAGTTGGTTGGCATGCGAATTCCAAGCGAGCGACTGGAAGGTTTTGAACCCACAGAGCAAGTAACGGAAGAACTACCAAAGCAACAACAAAGAGATCAAAGAAATTCATCTAATTCGAGTAATAATCGAAATAGAAACCGAAATAGAAACTACCGACCTAAACGTAATAATGAAAGAAGGTCCGATCCTAACAGGAGATAAAATTAATTCGTTTTGCAACAAGCCAATAACCCGTTACATGGCATCACTTTAGAGCAAATTCTTACCGATTTAGTTGCCCACTATGGTTGGGAATATATGGGGCACACCATAACTATTCGTTGTTTTACACAGGATCCTTCTATAAAATCGAGTTTGAAGTTTTTAAGGCGTACGCCTTGGGCGAGAGCTAAAGTTGAGAATCTTTATCTTAAAATGTTAGACGCTAACATTTAATATGCTAATCTACTTCATCTTCTTCAAAATCGATAACGATAGCATCAAATTCCGCTTTAATAAATTCGTCTTTACTTATCCAATACTCAGAAGTAATTAGTTCGAAAACATTGTTGCCTATAGATTCTAAAATCCAGATAATGTCTTCGGCTTCATCAAAAGCTTCTTTGCCAGCAAGTTGATTAGAAAATAAGCGTTTAATGACATTACTTTTAGCCAAAGTTGATTCAAAAGCTTTTAAGACAATTTCTTTAGTAATGTCTGTGTTGGGTGTTATTTCAAATTCAACAATAGTTGCTTTGGCATTGGGAAATGTACCGTTATAGGCTTTATAAAGTAATTGGTTGATGTTGAACAATTGATGATGTAAAGCAATATCAGCATATTCTTCCGATATTTTATCCAATAACATGTCATTGGAAATTTGATCAATTTGATTGTCATTTAAAGCCCCTGACAGCTTATATTCTAAAATTATTGCTGCCGCTTCTTCGGGTTTGAAATCTGAAATGGCCATAAATAATAGTTCTTCCAATTCTTCAGGTTTTGAATTGGCACCATCCTCAAACCCAAATCGGTTTAACAATTCGACAAAATCACTTGGGGTCCAAGCATTGTTTAACACTTCAACCGATTTGACTTTGTTTATAATAATATGGTAATTCATGATTTAATTTTTATTACAAATTCACCGATTGTATTGATACCATTTGTAGTTAAATGTTTAATAAACGCGCTTCCAATGATGGCACCTTTAGTGTAGGTTGTAGCTTGATTAAAGGTATGATGATTGTTAATTCCGAACCCTACAATTTGAGGGTTGTTAAGATTCATATTGGCGATGCGTTTAAAATATTGGGTTTGCTCATCACCAAAACCAGATTGACTGCCGGTAACACTCGCACTACTGACCATATAGATAAATCCTTTTGAAAAAGAATCGATAAAACGAATGCGCTCATCTGAGGTTTGTGGAGTGATCAAAAAGATATTGATCAGACCATAGGATTCAAAAATTGCTTTATACTGTTCATTATAAACATCAACGGGCAAATCAGGAATAATCAAACCATCGATTCCAACTTCTTGACATTTTTTACAGAAGGCATCCACACCAAATTGCAATATAGGGTTAAAATAACCCATAATAATCAAAGGAATGTTTACAGATTTTCTAATGTTTTTTAATTGTTTGAACAGTACTTCAGTAGTCATCCCGTTTTTCAAAGCTTGTGTTGAACTTGCCTGAATGGTTGGGCCGTCTGCCAAAGGATCACTAAAAGGTAAACCAATTTCGATCATATCCACGCCGCTTTTCTCCAAACTTTGGATTATTGAAACGGTATCATCAAGATTTGGATATCCTGCTGTAAAATATATGGATAGTATTTTTTTGTCTTCCTTTAATTTTTGGTTGATTCTGTTCACAACTTAAAGTTTAAAATAATTGATATATGTATCCAAATCCTTATCTCCACGACCTGATAAACTCACAACAATAATGTCGTTTGGATTAAATTTTTTCTGTTCAAAAACAGCAAGTGCATGTGCACTTTCAATAGCAGGAATAATGCCTTCCAATTGACAAAGTTCTAATCCTGCTATCATTGCTTCATCATCTGTGATGGAGATGAATTCTGCACGCCCAGATTTAAATAAGTGGGCATGCATGGGTCCAACACAGGATAATCCAATCCTGCCGAAATCGAATAGGGTTCCGTTATTTGTCCGTCCTTGGTTTGCATCAATAAGGTTTTGCTACCATGGATGATGCCTTCTTTACCTAAAACAGAAGTCGCAGCACTTTCTCCGGAATCCACACCCAAACCAGCTGCCTCAACAGCAATCAATTTTACCTCGGTATCTTCCAAATAATGATAATAAGCTCCAGCAGCATTACTCCCTCCACCAACACAAGCTACTACATAATTAGGTTTTGTTGTACCCTCTTGTTCTTTTAGTTGCCATTGTATTTCTTCGGAAACTACGCTTTGAAAACGTGCTACCATATCGGGATAAGGATGCGGCCCAACCACGCTGCCAATAATATAATGTGTGTTTACAGGATTGTTAATCCAATCTCGAATAGCTTCGTTGGTGGCGTCCTTTAAGGTTCTACTGCCTGAAAGCGCAGGAACTACTTTTGCACCCAACATTTTCATGCGGGCTACGTTTGGTGCTTGTCTGGCGATGTCAATTTCGCCCATATAGACGATACATTCCAAACCCATTAACGCACAAACCGTTGCAGTAGCTACGCCATGTTGTCCGGCACCAGTTTCGGCAATGATTCGGGTTTTATTTAAACGTTTTGCCATAAGGATTTGCCCAATGGTATTGTTGATTTTATGTGCTCCAGTATGGTTGAGGTCTTCTCGCTTTAAGTAGATTTTAGTGTTGTATTTTTCACTTAATCGTTTGGCAAAATAGAGTGGGGAAGGACGACCTACGTAATCTTTTAAAAGTTTGTCGAATTCCTTTTTAAACTCAGGTTCGGCCATGACTTTTAAATAGTTTTGGCGTAACTCTTCCACATTGGGATAGAGCATTTCAGGGATGTAAGCTCCACCGAATTCACCATAATAGCCGTTGTCATTGATGTTATAGCTCATAATTTCTGTCATTCCTGTGAAAACAGGAATCTTATTAATTTCAGTATGATTATAAATGGATTCCTGTTTTCACAG
>JBBKXS010000219.1:0-3442 GCA_037969605.1 Flavobacteriaceae bacterium | reverse complement strand
TGCAGAGACTGCGAAGCAGCGCAGATTAAAGTTCGCCTTTGGCGAATGTGTTCTCATCGTCTCGGCTATGAGTAGTTGCGTGGGTTAGCGATTAACTTTGCAAGTACATACCAAACTGAAAATCCGCGAGGATTTTCAGAAGTAGGCGAGAACAAGCAATTACTTATAGCCATTGTTGTGCTTTCGTTATTATTTAATTTCTTTATCAATGAATTTTATCAATTTTCGGATAAATTGGGTCATATTTCTGTGTCTATTTGCTAAAGAACTGCTATTAATCATGGCTAACTTTAGTCCATTATTAATGGTTTGATTATTGTAGAGCCACTGTGTCTCTTTAATCAGTTGTTTATTCTGCGATTCAGGAATATCTTCAATATTTAATCTGTTTATAAATTGAGATTTTGGATTGCTAATATCGAAAAAGTTAAATGCAGAAATATGTTTATAAGTAATATCGTACAGGTACTGTTCATAATCTCTTCTCATATGATATTCATTATTAGAAATTTCAGTATACATTTTATCAAGTTCTAACAAAGCATTTTTTATAGAGTCATTTTTAATTAGGTTTAGATTTCCAGAACTCAAAAGCTCTTTGAAGGTATTGTTGCTTGGTACATATGCATGCCAGTATAAGATTTTATCGTATTTATCGGTGTATTCCTTTGTCTCTTTTATCGTCTTTGGAGATGCGGTATTCAATAAAAAAGAGCAATTTTTACTTGTTTCGAAACGAAGTACACTAAAGTGTTCATTGTTTTCAAGATCTGTGACTAAATCGATCTTTAGGTTTTTGAGATAATTTATTTCCTTTGCTCGTTCTTTTTTTGCCTCATTCCAGTTATTTATTGATAACGCAATTAAAATTCCAATAACCACCAATACAATTTCGCCAATAGCATATTTAAAATACTTTCCAGTTTTATTTTTTTCCATAAGGTCGTAGCGAATTTTTCTAAAGAATTTTATCATTGGTTATTGGTTGGTCATAATGAAGCACAACGTTTATGTATAAGAATAGTGCGGTTTTGTGTGCGAGGATTTTCTGAAGGAAAATCAGACGTAACAAAAATGCACTAACCTTTGATTAAGCACTAATTTAAGCATTATTTTTATACGGTGTTGGCTGCTGTGCTTTTGGATTAAACACTGATTTTTCTAATTCTCAATTGGCACTGATACATAAGAACCGTTCAAGATTTTCCAATTCCCATCTTCTTTAATCAGTGTGAAATAGTCAAAATTATTTTTTCTTGGTTCTTCGTTTACTTTTAAAATTGCATCAGCTTTTACAAATGCTAACATTCCGTTATCCATATGGATTGTGAATTTAGAAACAGGTTCTGTGTATTTTGTCGGGTTATTTTCAGATTTTAATAATTCCAAAAATTCCGCAAAAGTCATTGTAAAAGTTTTCCATTTTCCATTTCTTAAAGACGCGCCTCCAATGTTTGCTTTTTCACAAAACATTTCAGGCATCGCATCTACATCGTAGCTGCCAGCCGCAGTCAGAAAACGTTCAATTAAAGTTTTTACTGCGATTTTGTCAGATTCTAAATCCTTTGTTTCCGTCTCTTGGGCTGAAGTCAAAAGACTAAATGTAAACGCAATTAATAGTATAAATGTTTTTTTCATTTCGCTTATTGATTATTTGACTTTCGATTCGTTCGGCATTGCAGCCAACGTGTTTGGCTATGGTTTCGTTGCGTGAAAATCCGACCTGCCACGCTTTTGGGCGTGGAAGGATTTTCCGCCGTAAACCGAAGATAGCAAATTTGCGAGGACTTTCCGAAAGGAAAGTCAGAAGCAATGAACTATAGCCGGTGTTAGCTGCTGGCTTTTTTGTCATATATAAATTCCTCTAAAGCTCCAACATATCCTTTTTGCAAATAGTAAATTCCATTTTCTGAATAGAAATATTCTCCAACATATTTTGGTATGTCTAGAAGCTTTAAATATTCTTCACTTAATTCAACCTTGTCCGCTGATTTAGTTTTGTAAGTCAGTTTTCCATCTATAACTGTAATCAAGGCAATTCCGTGTTCTCTAGCATATTTGTCCGCTCCGCTTTGAAATCCACTTGTTGAAAAAATAATTCCTTTATGTGTCCCAGTCGCTCTTAATTTGTCATAAAGAATCTGGACGGTTTCTCTTTTTATTTTGTTTTTATGCTTTTTGCATTCCACGAGCACTTTTATGTTCGTATTTAACGCTTCAAATTCCGCATATACGTCAATTTGGTAATTTCCATCGTTTGATTTTAATTTCACATTATGTTCAGCTTGAAAATTTTTTAGATTTCCGCCGATTTCAAGAAAAAAGTCTTTAACAAGTTTCTCAAATTCAATAGGCGTAATCTGTGTATTATATCCTTTAATTTCCAAATTGAGAATTTTTTTCAGCTTGCAGCTAACTGGTTATATGTGGATAAATATACTCTTTATCCCTTTTTAGTTGCTGGATAATAGGAACATTTGTTCCTCATTTCCGTTTTTTGTTAATTGCTCTACTGCATAATTCAATGTACCTCCAACTGACCGTTATAAACAGTTTTTGTTTCAAATTAGTTTTGGAACAACGATTCAACAATTATTTTTGCGGCAATCTGGCTTCCTTTTAAAGAAGGATGCAAACCATCAGAAGCATAATAATCAAAATTTTCTGTTGTATCAAAATGTGCTTTCCATACTTCTCCAACTGGACACAAGATAGCGTCATTAATTGCAGACGCCTCACGATAACTCTTGATCACTCCCTCAAACGTGTCGTAATAAGTTAAAGAAGGCCAAACCATAAAATAACAGAGTTTGGCATTATTTTTTTTACAGAGAGCACTATATTTTTTGCCATATTCTATGAGGATATCTCTTCCAAAAGCTTGAGAAGATGGTCCTTGCTGGATTACAACAAAATCGTAGTGATGGTTAGCGAAGTCTTTTTGGACCTCGCCATCATTCCAGTGATCTATTAAAGCATAATCGGGGATAGCAATCATTTTTGTCTTAATAGTTACGCCTTTTTGTTTGGCGACCTTCTTTACAAGTTTAGGAAGATTGTTGGTATACGTAAGGCTATTTCCAATGAATAAAATAGTGACATCATGAGCCGAAACTGTATGATTTGGGTTTAATGGATTTGAACCACTACAAACTATAAGGATACAATATAATAGTGCCGACTTGAATGTATTCATACTAAATCATTTAATGCAACCGCCTAATATAAACCTTACTAATATGCGATCGAAAAGATAATAATTTTGAATAACAACAGATATATAAAAATGGGGTATTATACATAAGAGGCTGAACTTTGACACCTTCGAATAGGATTAGTGTAGTAAATTATTGTTTATGTCAAGCTTCAAAAATTCTGGGGTAGGATAGAATAATATAGCTACATGATTTAGCATGAATAAATTAATGCCAAAATCGTGCGA
>JBBKXS010000218.1:0-12254 GCA_037969605.1 Flavobacteriaceae bacterium | reverse complement strand
TTGCTATATAATTCAGGTTTTTGTAGATTTATGTCCAACCTAAATAAATATTTGTGTACAAAAAATCTGTAATCGAGCAAATCTTAAAAAAATCATCACAACTTCAACCGAAAGAATCCGTTACAAATTCCGAATTTTTAACGCGTTTTATAGCCAATTCCTCCGATATTCATGAACTCTATGAACAGCTCTATGGAAATCATCCAGCGAAGAAGATAGAATTCCAAAATTTAATTTCAACAATATTTAAAGCTCAAAAAGAGCGTAAACCTACTCTTAAAAAAAGGGATGGAGAAAAAGAAGTTAAAGGCAATTGGTTTTTAAGCAATGAGCTTGTAGGGATGAGCTTGTATGTGGATCGATTTGCAGGAACTTTACCTAAAATGAAGGATAAGCTTCCGTACTTAAAAGAGTTAGGCGTTAATTTTTTGCATTTGCTTCCCTTGTTTGAAAGTCCAGAAGATGAAAGTGATGGAGGCTATGCCGTATCTGATTACCGTAAAATAAATCCAAAACTAGGTACCATAGAGGATTTTGTGGCCCTTCAAAGTGAATTACAGACACAAGGTTTTTATGTCATGGTGGATATTGTCTTAAATCATACTTCCCACCATCATGAATGGGCCCAAAAAGCAAGACAAGGCAATCCAACTTACCAAGATTACTTTTATTTTTATGCTCACAGAACTATTCCTGATGTCATGGAAACGAGTTTACCAGAGGTTTTTCCTGAAAGTTCCCCAGGTAACTTTACGTTTGTTCCCGAGCTTAACCAATGGGTAATGACTGTATTTAACAGCTATCAATGGGATCTCAACTTCAGAAACCCAGCTGTATTTGTTACCATGCTCGACACCATTTTTTTCTATGCTAATTTGGGGATTGATGTTTTGAGAATTGACGCTCCAGCTTTTATTTGGAAGCAAATGGGAACTTCATGCCAAAACTTAGCTGAAGCCCATACTCTGCTTAAATTAATAAAGTTATGTGTTGAAGTAGCAACCCCAGGAATGGCACTTTTGGGTGAAGCCATTGTTGCTCCTGCCCAAATCATGGAATATTTTGGAACAGGAAGATTTACAGCCCATGAATGTGACTTTGCTTATAACGCAACACAGATGGCAGTTCAATGGGATGCTTTGGCAACTTCGGATACAAGGATTATGTTAGGTGTTCAAAATGAATTGCAAAAGAAACCTTTAGGAACCTCTTGGCTAAATTATACCCGTTGTCATGACGACATTGGTTTGGGCTACGATGATCATATTATAACACAAGTTGGGTTTAGTCCTTATTTGCATAGAGAATATTTAAAAAATTACTATGGAGGCATTCTAGCGGACTCCCCTAGTTCTGGTGCCTTGTTTGGTGTAAACCCTAAAACCAATGACGCACGAATTTCCGGAACCCTAGCTTCGTTATGTGGATTAGAAAAAGCTCAGTTAAAAAAAGACAAAAAAGCTATTGAAACAGCGTTGGATAAAATTATTTTAATGCAAGCCCAAAGTATGTTCGTAGGTGGATTACCAATGCTTTTTTATGGTGATGAGGCGGGTTACGTAAATGATTATTCCTATCTAGAGGATTCTGGTAAAAGATATGACAACCGATGGATGCATAGACCTATTATCGATTGGAAAAAAAATGCCCATGCTAATAAAAAGGGTACTATTGAGTACAAAGTGTTTACACAAACCAAGAAATTGATCCAAATTAGAAAAACACTGGATCCCATTGCAGATTACAAAAATTTAACTTGGCTACCTACTTTAAATAAATCCATTGTTTGTTTTGTGCGGTATTTAAAAAATGAAAGCGTCTATTGTCTTTTTAATTTTAGCCCTAATGATGAGCAACTATCACATTTTGTATTTGGTTCCTTTGAGCAAAGACCCAAAACCCTGCTCGATCATTGGTCTAAAATGAAGTATAAGGTTGGTAACGATTCAGATAGGTTAATTTTTAAACCCTATCAATTTTATATTTTTACTTCTTGCTAATTTTTTGAAGTCTAAGCAAAAAACTCCCAGCATTTAGATGCAGGGAGTTTTTTCAACTAACTAATTCAAAACTTTAAAACAATAAAAAACTAATCTTCGGTGTCCAATGTAGCAAGAGTACCTTGTGAGCTTACATTATTAAAATCAAACTGTTGTAAACTTGGAGGTAATTTAGTATTTGACGAGGTAAAATTGCTTTTAAAAGCATTATTCCCCAGTATTAATATTTTAAGATTGGTTAAGTTGGCCATTTCTGATGGTAAATCACCATAAAAAGCATTATTTGATAATACTAGTTCTTCTAGATTTGCTAAATCACCAATAGAAGCCGGTATAGTACCAAAAAAGTTATTATCAAAAACACTTAACACTTTTAATTCTTTTAAGTTGGATATTTCGGTAGGCAATTTTCCTATTAAACGGTTACTGCTAACCAGTAATTCTTTCAAATTGCTCAGTTTACAAATTGTACTTGGCAATTCCCCACTGAAATCGTTATTGTATAATTCCAAAACTTCAAGGCTTTGCATTTTGTCAATTGATTTTGGGATTGAACCCTCCAATTTATTCATAAATAGTTGCAAAGAAACCAAAGCAGTTAGATTGGTTATCGATTCTGGTAACGGCCCTTCCAAACTGTTGAAAGCCATATTGCATCCTTTTAATGACGTTAAGTTTCCAATTGATCTTGGAATATTTCCAGTAATATTATTTCTAAAGAAATTTATTTTTTTTAAGTGAACTAAATCTCCAAATGCCTCAGGCAAATTTCCTTGAAGATTGTTAAAATCCAAATTTAATTCTACAACTTGGTTATCTTTAATAACCACACCATACCATGTTGTAATTGGAGCATGTAAATCCCAAGTATTGTTCCAAGATTCACCATGTGTAGATTCATATAAAGCTAATAAAGCTTGTTCTTCTTTGGAAGAGATATTTGCGAATACAAACATTGTTACCAAGCAACATAATAAAGTAATTTTTAATGTCTTCATAATAGTAGATTTTTTTGAGGGTGCACATTTATGTTAACGAATATATGTAAACATCGTTGAAATACCAATTTTTTTCGACGAACTGCACAAAATTAAAATCAAAATATTTATAAGTGCCTGTTTTTCAAACCTTTAAAAAAATGTGATTATTGAACAATTCCGGCTTGAAAACTAATTATTTCATTGTTGTAAATACCGATAATCAATTCGATAGGATTGCAACATACCTCACAATCTTCAATATGATTTTGATGTTTTTGGGAAAGATCCACGAGCATTGAAATCTCTTCCCAACAATACGGACATTGAAAAAAGTGCTCTTCCACTACTGAAATTAAAAATTAACGTTCAGCAATTCTCCGCTTAACTGTAGTACAAATAGTTCAGCCAATTTCGCTTCATATTTTGCTTGATTTCTGCTTAATTCGGCATTTAAGAGATTTAATTGTGCTTGCCTAAATTCTATGGAGGTCACTTGTCCCAATTTGAACTTCTCTTGTGTCCGGTCGAAGTTGTTTTTAGAAGTCAAGATATTTTCTTCCTGTACATTGAAAATGGTCAATTTATTTTGATAGTCATCCCAGGCATTATTGAAATCGCGTTCAATATCCATAACAATTTGTTCTTTTTGCAACTGCCAATTTTCTAAATCTATTTTTGCGTTTTTTACACGTGTGATGGTACTGCCGCCATCAAACAAATTCCAGCTTAAATTAATACCCCCAGATATTCCTGTACTAGTTGATACCGCTAAAAAAGACGCCGCATTATTATCATTTTTGTTCCAGCCATAAGACCCGATTAAGCCTAAAGTTGGTAAATAATCGGACTTCCATGTTTTTAAATTGTATTCGCTAATAAGCAGGTTTTTTTCTAATTGAAGCAAAGTCACATTATTTGCCTTTATTCTAGCCTGCAATTCTATTTTGTTCAATTGCAATTCAAAGTTTATTAAGGTATCCACTTCAAAACCAGATGACAAAGAATTGCCCAAAACCACATTCAAATCCCGTTTGGAATTTATTAATCTTTGGTTGGCATTAATGACATTGATACTGTCATTATTAATATCTACTTGGGCATTTAGAACACCTAGTTTGGTGCTTTGCCCATAATTAAATTGATATTCGGCCCGTATTAGTCGATCCTTAGAAATATTAAGTGTTTGCTGTAGGGTTCTTGTATTTTCAGAAAGTTGGGCTACATTATAATATACCGTAAACAGTTGTAATATGGTATTTTCAATGGTTTCTCTTGCTTCAAGTTTAGACAGTTGCTGTACTTCTTTTAATTTTTTATAGTTATACTGTCTCCCCAAACCATCAAACAGCGTATAATTCAAATTAACAGAGGCATTGTATCTTGAACTTTCTGCACCAGTTAAAGTGGTGGTAGTACCATCAGAAAATTCCGCTTCAGTGTTATCTCGATTATAGGTGGCTCCAGCATTACCTGTTACCCTTGGTAAAAACCCAGCATTTAAAATATTGGCATTGTTATCGGCTATTTCAACATCGTTTTTTGCAATTTTAATTCCATAGTTATGTTCTAAAGCCAATACCACAGCTTCTTGGGTGCTGAGTATATTTTGAGCTTTTACCTGAATCAAAAAGAATAGGAAAAAACATGATATAAAATATTTAATATTCATAGCCTTCGTTCAGTTCTTTTATTGCACGTTCAACTTCTTCTTTTTTGACTGATTGTCCAGTTATTAACCATTTTAAATTTACTTTGGCACTATTGGTAACCGATAATAACAAAGGCAAAATAACTAAAGTCAAGATGGTAGCCATGAAAATTCCATAAGCTATGGAAATAGCCATGGGTTGTAAAAATTGTGCAGACCTGCTTCTTTCTAAAAGTAATGGAGCAATACCTGCAATAGTTGTTAATGACGTTAAAAATATAGCTCTAAATCTATTTCTACTCGCTTCATACAATGCATCATTAAAGGACATGCCTGAAGTTAACAATAGATTGAACTTCCCAATTAAAACCAATCCATCATTGACCATAATCCCTATTAATGCAATAATCCCTAACATTGACGATACGTTAATAGGAAAGTCGTGGATCCAATGTCCCCAAGCTACAGCTATGATACAAAACGGTATCATAAGTATAAGAAGGAAAGGCTGACTATAACTTCTAAAGGTAAATGCAATAACTACATAAATAAGAAAGATCACTACCGGAACAGTAGTTTTGGCCGATTTTAAAAGCTTGTTGGCTTCTCTATTCTGACCTTCGTAAGAAGCTTTAATGGTTGGATATTTAGACAAAATATCGGGCATGATGTGCTCTCTTATATTTGATAATATCTCCGTAGGGCTATCCTTGGGATTCTCAAGATCGGCATTAACTTGAATTTCTCTTAAACCGTCCAAATGCCTAATACTTTCTTCCCCTCTTTTGATCTCATAAGTTGCAATTTCACCAAACGGAACCCTTTGTCCACTTGGGCTTATGATTCGCATGTCGTCAAGATCATTGATGGATTCCCTATTGGAACGATCATAACGCACCCAAACCCTAATTTCATCTTGACCCCTTTGAAAGCGTTGCGCTTGTAAACCGAAAAACCCAGAACGGACTTGGGCCATAACATCCCTAAGGTTTAAGCCTAATGCATAAGCAGATGGTTTCAACTCAATGTTTATTTCCTTAATCCCTTCAGGATCCGTGTCGGTGATATCCGCCAATTGGACATTACCTTCAAGTTTTGATCTTAATTCCGTCTTGGCGGCCTTTAATTCTGCAGTATTATATCCAAGCAGTGAAATGGAAATTGGGCTGCCACCAAAATTTCGACCTGATCCAAAAGTTAACAATTCCACACCATAAACCTCACCCACTTCTTTACGAATGGCAGCAGTGATTTCAGGAGATGAAAAATCGCGCTCTTCTCCAGGTAACAAATTGACACTCAAATTTGCCTTATTATTTCCAGGACCAACATTTTTCACAATATTTTGCACCACTGGCTTATTGTCCGTTTGCCGTTTTGTAAACGATTCATTTATACGCCAAGAAGCAGCTTCAACCATTGAAATTATGGAGTCGGTCATCTTTGGATTTGTCCCTTCGGGCATTACTAAATTTATACTTACTTGGTCACTCTCAAGGTTGGGGAAAAATGCGCTTTTTATAATACCTCCCTGAAAAGCACCATAGGTTAAAATCAAAATAGCCACAAGGATCGAAAAGGTTATAAATCGTTGTTTTAGTGCAAATTCGAGTACTGGACTGTACAGCCTGTCTCTTAAATACATCATTAAACGGTCTCCATATTCATTAAATTTGCGAAGTCTTAAAAAGATCTTGCCAATTCCTTTTATCTTCTTTTTTTCTTTTTTTGTGACGTTAACCAAAGCCTTGGAATGTGCAATGTGCGCGGGAAGAATGAGCAAAGCTTCAATCAAAGAAACCAAAAGAGTCAAAATTACAATGATGGAAACTTCCCTAAAAATATCTCCAATTCGACCTTCTAAAAATAAAATGGTAGAAAATGCTAAAACCGTTGTAATAACTGCTGAAATAATTGCAGGCAAAACTTCAATAGTCCCATCAATAGCAGCTTGAATTCTAGGTTTTCCCTTTTCGTAATGTTGATATATATTTTCTGATATTACAATGGCATCATCGACTAAAATACCAACTACGATGATCATTCCAAATAAAGAAACCAGATTGATCGTGATATTGAAATAGGCTGCAAAAATAAACATTCCTAAAAAGGAAATTGGTAAACCGAGGGCCACCCAAAAAGCTAAACGGGTATTTAAAAATAAGGACAAAAATAACAAGACGAGCACAATACCCATAGCACCATTTTTCAACAGTATATATTTTCTTGAATTTAAATTAATGGCATTATCCGTAACAACATCAATTTTAACTCCAGAATATTTTTGGTTGAATTCATCAATGTATTTGTTCACTTTTTCAGCAGCACCTAATAGATCCTCACTATTAGTATTTGTAATTTCAACATTTACGGAAGCATTTCCGTTAAAATAAGACGCATTTGGAGTTTCAGAAAACCGATCTCTAATGGTCGCTACATCCTGTAATAGAACAATGGTACCATCTGCTTTTGCTCTTACAGGAAGATGATTCAATTCCACACCATAATAGGATCGGCTATTGGCTCTTATCAAATAATCTTCAGCCTCTGTTTTAATGTTCCCTCCAGTAGTAAGTATATTGGCTTGCGAAACCGCTGACGCGACTTCAGAAAAGCTAAGATCATAAGCCAAAAGATCATTTTCCCTAACAGCTATCTCAATTTCCTCCTGAGGGTAACCTGAAACATTGATCTGGGAAATACCGTCCATTTCACGAAGGTCGTTTTCAATATCACGACCAATCTGTTTCAAAGTTATTAAATCAACATCTTTTCCGCTTACCGCAAACGTTATGGTCTGCCTAAAAATCTCTTGCTTTGAAACGACCAGCGGTTCCATTCCCGTAGGAAAATTTGGCACTCGATCCACAGCATTCTTTACCTCAGCCAACATGGCATTGATATCTTCATCGGTTCCTATTTCTACGGCGATATTTCCTCCGTTTTCCCTAGCCGTAGAAGTTACCCTATCGATGCCCTTAAGACCCTTTAAATTGTCTTCAATCTTTAAGATTACACCTTCTTCAATCTCTTGTGGAGCTGCACCCGGAAAAGCGATATTAATACTTATGTTTTTAGGATCTTGTAGAGGTAAGTATGAAGACTTTAACTGGAGCATACCAAAAACTCCAAACAGTAGAAAGCCTAAAAGCAAAACATTTACTGCAACACCGTATTTAATGAAATATGAAATTAAACGTCTCATGCTAATTGGCCGTTTCTTTTACTTGATCGCTTTTAGAAGCATTTCCCTCTTTGATTACCTTTACCAACATTCCCGCGTATGCCCCGGGCAGAGGCCTTGATAATATTTGTGTGCCATCTGGAACATCTTTAATGACTACATCATTAGGTGAAAAATAGACAGGCCTAACCTTAATGACATCCAAGACACTATCTCTTAAAACGAATATTTCGGAATTGTTGACCAACAATTTTCTGGAAATTTTAATAGCATTAGGTTCGTCTCTGGCTTCCAATTGTCCTTCAAGATACATTCCCTCTTTTAAATTTTCTGCCTTAACCTCTACAGAAACTTTTATGGTTTGGGTGGCTTGATCTATTTTTCCATTGATTCTGGTCACATGACCAACGTAGGTATCATTCCCTTCAAGGGTATTTAATTCAACCGATTCGCCGATCTGCAACAAATCGCCAAAAGATTTACCAATAGCCAATTCCAATTCATAAACAGAAGTGTCAATAAATTCACCTAATTTTTGACCGGGTCGTATCAAGGTTCCTTTAGTTACCAAGGCTTCTATTAGGACGCCACTAAAAGGAGCGGAAATACCATATTTAGATAACCTTTGTTCCAGATTTTTTACATTATAGTATGAAGATAAAATACCTCGACCTGTAATAAAGTAATTTACTTTTTCATCCTCCATTACTGGCAAAGTCATGACTGATTTATCCATACTGAAATTTTTCAAATAATTTTCCCAAACTGGAAAATAATCTGGGAAATCCAATCTCAAATCAGGTATAATGGAGGTTATTAAATTGTAGAGATTACTTTTTGCCGATTGTACAGAAGCAAAATATTCACTTGAATTGATGCTGAGGAGAGTTTCTCCTTTTTTAAAGGCTTGACCAGCCTTAAAATCATGTGCGCTATATTGAAAAACACCCTGAACCTCTGCATATAGCTCCATACGGTTTTTCGCAATCAAATTTCCATTGGTTGGAATAGTAATCGGGACCGTGCTATTTTTGACAGTTTCGACAAAAACAGTCTTTATAACCTTTTCGACTTTAGGTTCTGGTTTAGTGCTGTTTTTGACAATGAAATAAGCTCCAAATATGGAAGCTACTATAATTACTATACCAATACCTGAAAGTATTAATTTTCGCATGCTTTGATGGTTTAAATCATAAGACTACAAAGCTATTGGTAAGTTTAACTTTAATATGTTAAAAAAAACTTAAAAAGAACCTTTAGGATAACTGCTCCAATTCCTGTTGTATATTTTCCCAATCGGACATTAAAGTTTCCAAGGTTTTCTTTTTGGCTTGATAGCGATCAAAAAATTTTGGATCAGAAACGACCTTATCGTAGTTTGTAGCCAGTTCAACATCTACGACCTTAATTTCTTTTTCAAGCGCATTGATTTTAGATTCAACACTACTTAATTTATTATTTAAAGATTTAAGTTTTTTTTGTTCTGCATAAGATTGCTTGTTGTTTTCTTTAGGTTGCTCTTTAATTACATTTCGTTTTTCAACTTCCCTTAAGTTTTCAACATTGCGCTGTTCCAAATAATAGTCAATATCACCTAAATATTCTTTGATTTTATGGTCCTTAAACTCGTAAACTTTGTTGGTTAACCCTTGAAGAAAATCCCGGTCGTGAGACACTAAAATCAACGTGCCTTCAAATTTCTTAAGAGCAACTTTTAGTACATTTTTGGATTTGATGTCAAGATGGTTGGTTGGCTCATCCATAACCAAAACATTGAACGGTTGTAATAATAATTTGGCCAGTGCTAAGCGATTTCGTTCTCCTCCAGATAACACTTTTACATATTTATCTACTTCGTCTCCTCTAAATAAAAATGCCCCAAGAATATCCCTTACTTTAGTTCGATTTTTTTCATTGGCGGCATCTATCATGGTATTCAATACCGTCTTGCTGCCATCAAGATATTCAGCCTGATTTTGTGCGAAATAGCCTATTTGTACATTATGGCCTAGTTTGAGATGTCCTTCATGCTTTAGTTCCCTTACAATGATTTTAGCCAAAGTAGATTTTCCTTGCCCATTTTGTCCTACAAAGGCCGTTTTACTATCACGTTCAATTAGCAAATCGATATCCTTGAGTACTTGTAAATCACCATATTTTTTTGAAATATGATGAGCTTCAATCACTACTTTTCCTGGGGTTATGGATATTGGAAAATTAAGTGACATCACGCTATTGTCGTCTTCGTCAACTTCAATACGATCGATTTTGTCTAGCTTTTTGATTAACGATTGGGCCATAGAAGCCTTAGATGCTTTTGCCCTAAATTTTTCAATGAGCTTTTCAGTCTGCTCGATTTGTTTTGCTTGATTTTTTTGAGCTGCCAATTGTTGATCCTTTATTTCGTTTCTTAGAACCAAGAATTTGGAATAAGGCTTATTATAATCATAAATTCTACCCAAAGAAATTTCAATCGTTCTATTGGTCACGTTATCCAAAAACATTTTGTCATGCGACACAATAACTACAGCTCCATTGTAATTCGTTAGAAAATTCTCTAACCAAATAATCGATTCAATGTCCAAATGGTTGGTTGGCTCATCCAATAGCAATATGTCATTATTTTGAAGTAGAAGTTTTGCCAGTTCAATACGCATGCGCCAACCTCCTGAAAAGGTATCGGTCAAATTATCAAAATCTTCTCTTTTAAAACCAAGACCTTGCAGAATTTTTTCGGTTTCGCCTTGATAATTGTAACCTCCTAAAATCTCATATTGATGTTGTATCTCATTTAAATCGACCATCAATTGGTGATAGATATCACTTTCGTAATCGGTTCGCTCTACTAATTGATGGTTAATGTCATCAATTTTTGCTTCAAGAGTTCTGATTTCTTGAAAGGCTTCGTAAGCTTCTTCCAACACCGTTCTGCCAAAAACAAAATCGATATCCTGTTTTAGAAACCCAATGCTCAAATTTTTCTCGGCTGCGATTTGACCAGAATCTGGCTCCATTTCTTTAGAAAGAATTTTGAGTAAGGTTGATTTACCTGCACCGTTTTTGCCAATTAAACCAATCCTGTCTCCAGAACTTAATTTAAAGGCAATCTCTTCGAATAAATATTCGCCTTGAAAAGAAATGGAAAGATTGTGAATGTTCAGCATTTTGTGACTTATGTTACCGACAAATTAATTATTTAAATTAATTTTGCCCCTAATTTTAAAAGTGCAAAAGTAAACAATATCCATGATAAAAAAAGGAACTAAACTATATAGTATATTAAAGGGAGTTTGTCCGAAATGTCAAGAAGAGTCTATGTATATGACCAAGAATCCTTATATACTTTCAGATACTTTAAAAATTCACGATCATTGTTCTCACTGTAAGACAAAATACCGACTTGAACCTTCTTTTTTTTATGGGGCTATGTATGTAAGTTATGGAGTTGGTATTGCTTTTGCTTTTGTAACTTTTGTCATCAGTTATTTGATTTTAGAGGCAAGCTTAAAAATTTCTTTTTTATCCATTATTGGTACTATGTTAGTTTTTGGACCAATAATTATGCGTCTATCCAGAAATATCTGGATCAACCTATTTATGCATTACGATAAATCTAGGAATAAAAAATAAAATAATACTTATTTTTAATCATAAAGCGAATCTTGCGATATCTATCTTTTTTTCCAAGGACACCTTATTTTCGATACAGTTATAAAGTTGTTCCGCTACATAAGGGGCAATCATAACGCCTCGAGTTCCCAAACCATTTAGAACGAACAGATTTTTATGTATTGAATGAACACCAACTAAAGGTCTTCTATCTTTAACGGTAGGTCTGATTCCTGCTACTTGGCCGGTAACTTCATATTCACATGAGATGATAGTTTTGAGTTTATTTTCAAGTTCTTCCCTACCGTTTTCTGTAATTATACTTGATAGATCATGCCAATTATAAGTTGCTCCAACCGAATACAAATCGTTTCCTAACGGTACAATAAATATAGAAGACTTAAGAATGTAATCGATTTTTAATTCCGGAGCTTTAATGATTATCATTTCACCTTTTGCTACCTGTAGTGGCAGTTCTTTAAAATAAGGATTATTCACAACGCCAAATCCTTCAGCAAATACAACCTGTTTTGCAATCAAGTCTTCATATTCAACACTATCGTCATGAATCACTAAAGTATTGTATTTAAAAGGCTCTTGTGTTAGTAAATCAAGATCTTCTAAATAGTTTCGATACTGTGTTACAAGTTTAGTAGTATCGATTCTTCCTGTTTGAAAAACTTCTCCAAAACCGTAAGGTGCTTTTATTGTAGGGTTAGAATTCTTTATAATATTAATGGACAGGTAGTTTTCTAAAGATGGTTTATCAGCAGCCGAAAACCATTGATTTTGTTCTTCAATGGATGAAAATCTTCTATAAACGGGTAGCTTAT
>JBBKXS010000217.1:0-3301 GCA_037969605.1 Flavobacteriaceae bacterium | reverse complement strand
GAGATATTATATCCAAATCCTGCACCTATGCGACCACTATCGTAAATTTTGTTAAATCCAGGAACATACAGGTTTGCAAAATTTTCAGGTTCGTCTTGAGTGACCAAACCTTTAAGTTGCACGTTAAAACCCACATAAAGATGATTTAAAACCTGTGCTTTGATACCAAAAACCAGTTCTACCCAAATGGCCGAAAGCCCGCTAAATTCCTGATTGGGGTTATCTGCAAATTGTTGTTGCCAGTACTGATCGGTATTGTAAACTGTAAAGCTATTAAGGGTTTGGCTAAAGGAACTTATACCGGTTCTAAACCCGCCATAAATCATATTTTCCATATCTAGCCAATTGGTATAAAAATTATAATCGACCCCTGCTTTAAAATAACTCCCTTTTGCTGTTGAGCTCAAATAATCGGAAACTGTGGTTTTTTCTTCAATCCCTAGTTCGCCTGCTAAATACAATTTTTTAGTCAAACGATAATCACCATTCACTTCAAAACCTTTGTAATCATCATCTAGAAATGATTTCACCAATTTGCTTAAGTCACCACCCAAACGCAGGCCATAATTTTGTTTGTATATGGCCGAATCCTTGGCAACAGCGTTGTTTTGTGAAAATGATGTTACAGCGCATAACATCATAAGCCATATGCTAGTGATATAAAATGATGTGTGCTGCTTGTTCATTATCTATTGTTGGGTTAATAATTTCGTAACTGAATACCCAATTATCGGTATCGGGTATTAAGGTGTTTTGGGCTGTTTTGAAAATGCTTCTATAGCCACAGGCCCTTGATACATAAACAAACTCTGGGGTGTAGCTAACCTCTATAACATCGGTATTGGAAAAGGTGGTGTCGTTGGTATCGGTATCAAAATCGGAATCCCTTTTTAGTTCAAACCGAGTTTTGGTTATGATGCCTTCCTCCTGAAAACGCAATGGCAACACAATGGAATCTGTTGAAACACTGGTTACAATATTATCTAAAGGATTGCCTAGATCATCTACACCATTCACTGTCAGAAGCCTCACTTGTTTAGTTTGCTCTTGATCGTTAATATCATAAAACCTGATAATGAGATGAGGTGTAGTAGGCGTGGAATCTGCGCAAATATCGTCGCGCTCACAACTTATTCCGATTAGGATAGCTAGAATTGCCAATAGACTAAATTTCTTCATTCAAATTTTTACTTTTTAGCGACGTTCCAAAAGTACAACATTTTCGACATGAAATGTTTGTGGAAACATATCCACAGTCTGTACTTTGGTGATTTTATATTGTTCCTTCATCAAAGCTAAATCCCTAGCTTGTGTGGCAGAGTTGCAACTCACATACACCACTTTTTTTGGAGCTATGTTAAGGATTTGTTGCACCACATCCTTATGCATACCATCTCTTGGTGGATCGGTAATTATAACATCAGGTTGCCCATGTTGCATTATAAATTCATCATTGAACACCTGTTTCATATCTCCAACATAAAAGTCAACGTTGTCAATATTATTTAATTGTGCGTTTTCTTTGGCTGCGGTTATCGCATCTGGAACCGATTCAATACCCACTACTTTTTTGACCTGTTTTGCCACAAATTGAGCAATGGTTCCCGTGCCCGTGTACAAATCATAAACCAGCTCATTTCCTGTTAAACCTGCAAAATCTCGAGTGATTTTATAAAGTTGGTAAGCTTGGTCGGAATTGGTCTGATAAAACGATTTGGCATTGATTTTAAATTTTAAACCTTCCATATCTTCAAAAATATGGTCTTCTCCCTTGTAGCAAATCACTTCTTGGTCGTAAATGGTATCGTTGGCTTTTCCGTTAATCACATAAAGTAGCGAAGTAATCTGAGGAAAGGTTTCAGCTATAAAATCCAATAACAGTTCACGGTTTTGTTTGTCTTCTTTGAAAAATTGTATCAAAACCATAATATCTCCTGTAGACGATGTACGAATCATTAGGGTTCTTAAAAGGCCGGATTGATTTCGGGTATTGAAAAATTCAAGATTGTTTTTAACTGCAAAAGTTTTGACCGCATTCCGAATGGCATTGGATGGATCTTCCTGTAACCAACATGTTTTAACATCCAGAATTTTGTCCCACATGCCTGGGATATGGAATCCAAGTGCATTTTTATCACCTAAATCATCATCCGAATTGATTTCGTCATAGGTCAACCAGCGGCTGTCACTAAACGAAAACTCCATTTTATTGCGGTAGAAGTATTGCTTTGCTGAACCTAAAATTGGGGTGATTTCAGGTAATTCCAAATGACCGATGCGTTTGAGATTATTAACAACCTCATTTTGTTTATATTCCAATTGAAACTTATAGTCCATATCCTGCCATTTGCAACCGCCACAGGTTCCAAAATGTTCACATTTGGGTTGGGTACGCTTGTCTGAATAGGTATGAAATTCAATCGCTTTACCTTCGTAATAAGCTTTTCGCTTTTTTAAAGTTTGAACATCCACAACATCTCCAGGAACGGTATTGGATAAAAAAATCACTCGTCCATCAGGTGCTTTTCCAACCGATTTTCCCTTAGCCGCCGTATCAATGACTTCAATATTTTTAAAAATTTGTTTTGCAATTCTTCGAGACATGGCGCAAAAATAATAATACATTACATAAATGTCATTTAATTTCTATTAACTTTAAGAGATTTCAATAATCATATAGAGATTCTCACTTTCGTAGCCATGAATTGAACCTTTTATAGTTTTTTACGTCCTTATAACAGAAACCAAAATATTTGATGGGCAAATTAAACAGCAGTGAAGATGGAATGTTGGTAACACAATATCGCTCGGGTGATACCTTGGCATTTCAAAAGCTTGTAAAACGATGGCATAAAAGATTTTGCGAAAAAGCTTTTTGGATCACAAAAGATGCCGATGCCTCCAAAGATATTGCCCAAGACAGTTGGAGCACCATAATGGATAAAATAGGCACTTTAAATGACCCAGGTAGTTTTCAAACTTGGGCATTGCGGATTGTCTTTACAAAAACGATGGACTGGTTGCGATCCAATCAAAAGAACAGAAATAAACTTGAAAGTTATTACAAGAATTATGAAGGCGTTGAAGACGAAAGTAACGACAACGAAGCTTTAAAACGTACGTTGTTATTAGCCATCAAATCGCTCTCCATAGAACAACAAGTCGTCATACGATTATTTTATGTAGAAGACTATTCGTTAAAAGAAATGAGTGGTTTATTGGAAACATCGGTTGGAACAATTAAATCAAGATTGTTCCATGCAAGAGAAAAATTAAAAGAACAATTAAAAGAACAATTAAA
>JBBKXS010000216.1:0-2526 GCA_037969605.1 Flavobacteriaceae bacterium | reverse complement strand
GAAATTAATAAATTAACTATTGAGCATTTAACAAATCAAGATAATTACAATCAACAATTAATTGCTAATTTAAAACAACAAATAAAGATTGTTAAATCAATCAATACCAAATACTTTCTTCCATTATTTCTTTTTAGTATTATAAGTCTGTTTGCGATTGTTATGGGAATTTTAAGAAGAAAAAGGGAAAAATAAATACTGTTGCCAACACCGGCTATAATCCATTGCTTGCCAAATGCTAAACCAAAAATCAGTATATTTAACTTGGCTTGATTCCAACTCCGAAAATCCTACGGATTTTCTCGCAACGATATCTATGTTAATTCCAAATTAATTTGATACTTTTTTCCAGACTTGACCATCGCAAATACTCTTTGGATAATTTTATTTCTTACCGCGTTCAAAACCAGCATTTTGTTCTTGCCCTCATCCAGCTTTCTTAAGTAGTAATCCCTTAGATCGTTTTCTTTGTGAACTGCTGTTATCGCTGCCATGTGCAATAGCTTTTTCATGGATTTATCCGCATAGTGGGATACTTTGGGTCTTGTGCAAATGGAACTGCCCGATTTGACATGAAATGGTGCAACTCCCGAATAACATGCAAACTTCCTTGCCTTTGTTATTCTTTTAAACCCGTTGGTTTTTACCAGCATATGCCATGATATTATCAAACCTACACCTGGTATACTCGTGATTATATCATTTTGGACCCTTAACCTTTGGTTCGCCCCGATGATCGAAACAATCTGTTTTTCTATACGCTTTATCTTATCGGTTAAATAGGCTACAATCTCTTGTGAATGGCTTTCAATCGGTGACAAGCCGATAACACCCAAAACCTCATTCTCTTTTATCGCAGCTTTATGCTGTGCCCGTTGTTTGACCAATAAACCCCGATTGCTCAGCAGCACTTTTATCTTTAGCAGGTCCTTGTCCATTTCTTGGAAAGGGGCCATTTCCCGATAATTCTTGGATATGAACAGGGCTATCCTGTAGGCGTCCACGACATCGTCCTTCCCCCGTACAAGCCCCATGCTCCTCTTTAGATGCAGCCCATTGACCTGATAGATCGTTATGGACATACCTGATAACAGATCAAGCAACAACCAACTGTATTTACCTGTGTTCTCACAGCACACTTTTACTGTTTTACTAGTATAGCCCTTAAAGAATGAGACAATACCCTTTTTGGTATTCCCAACCTCAAAATGCTCTTGAAAATCCCCTGTCAGGACACAAATGTCCAATGTGGATTTACTTACGTCCACTCCAATGTAATCAACTTGTTTTTTCATAAATTTGACTATTGTTTAATTATAATAGACTCATTTCCTTTATAATGGGCTTTTAATCCCGAATATCTAATCCGAGTTCTATTATTAAAGAGTAGGTACTGAATCGTCGCTTAGATTTTATCTGAGAATCATAATAAGTTACCTACTCTTTTTTTGTAAATTTATAAATAAGTAAAACTAAAGGAATCATAGCCTAACCGTTGTGCTTCATTATGACAAACCTTTAACCAATGATAAAATTCTTTAGAAAAATTAGACAAAACTTACTAATGGAAAACAAAACAGGAAAATATTTCAAATATGCCATTGGAGAAATTGTTCTTGTAGTCATTGGAATTTTAATTGCCCTTCAGATTAATAATTGGAATGAAAATAGAAAGGAGGCAATTATCGAGCGTGAATCCTACGAAAATCTACTTACCAGTTTAACAAAAGACTCTTTGGAGTTAGTTAAAATAATACGGCTTCAAAATCAGAGCTTGGTAGACCAAAATCGCTTCATTAAATCTAACTTATTAGATATAAAATCTTCATTGGACATTGAAGAAATTAGTCGGTCTCTTTATAATATTTATGATGGTGCCTACAGTTTCTTTCCGAAATATGGAACTTATAACGCAATCTTATCAAACAAAGGAATAGACATCTTAAAATCAAAGAAAATCAAGTCGTTACTCATTGAACTATATGACTATCAATGTAAAAAATATGAAAATATAGATGCTATCATAGACCATCAATATAGTTTTGATTTTGTTCCATTCCAGCAAAGGAAACTCGGTTTTTTTGTAAATTCAAATTTTGATTACAACATTGTAAATATGTCTTTATTTGAAGATAATTACGAGGAACTTGTTTTGCAATGTCAAAACATTAATACATTGAGTATTCATTCATATAATGCTTTACAAGGCATACAAAAGTTGGTAGATGAATTAACAGCATTAATTAGAATAGAACTAAAAAAATAACGAAAGCACAACAATGGCTATAAGTAATTGCTTGTTCTCGCCTACTTTGGAAATTCCTGCGGACTTTCCAACTTGGTGTGTACTTGCAAAGTTAAGTGCTAAACCACGCAACTACTCATAGCCGAGACCGATGAGAACACATTCGCCAAAGGCGAACTTTAATCTGCGCTGCTTCGCAGTCTCTGCATCTTAAAGTAAATGTGTTCTCATCTCAGGGTTAAACCAAATTACTCCTTGGTCTATAATCATTTAAAATCGCC
>JBBKXS010000215.1:0-7415 GCA_037969605.1 Flavobacteriaceae bacterium | reverse complement strand
GTTTTGGAAAATGTAGATGCTGTAGTGTTTTCAACTGGGTACCATAATAAAAATGATTTTATGCCAAAGGATTTACAAGTTTGTGATCCCAGAAGTTTATATAAACACATGTTTCATCTTGATTATGGTGACCGTCTTACGTGGATTGGTTGGGCAAGACCCGGATTTGGCAGTCAGTTCCCTATTATGGAAATGCAATCTCGGTATTGCGCCTTAATTTTTTCTAAAGAACTAAAGCTTCCAAATTTTGAAGACATGGCATCTGTTATAAAGGAAGACATGGCCATTTATAAGGAACAATTTGAAGGTAATGCTGAACGAATTCGAAGTTTGGTAGATTATCATAAGTTTATGAATGACATGTCTAAAATTATTGGCTGTTATCCTCCATTAACCAACTATTTTTTTACAAAACCAAAGCTTTGGTTGCATTTAATGTACGGCCCAACGCAAGCCACCCAATTTCGTTTAAAAGGTCCGGGAAAAAAAGAAAAATTGGCCAAAGACATTATTTATAAATTGCCAGTTAGCACCTTTAATCATATTGTAAAGGCTGGATTAAAAGGAAGATTGCAATATTTTGTTAAGGCCATTTTTCCAAATGCATTTTATCGATCTGTTTATAGAATGAGCAAATAAATTGCGATGATAAATGATTTTTTTGTTATCTAAAAAAAGATTAAATTCGATGCATTGTTTTTTAATCTAAAGTTTTAGAAATTTAATTCCCCATATTTTTAGTTATTTAACCTGCACTAAGTAATTTTATCTAAAACCAACTCAAATGAAAATTCGTTTTGTTTTATTGCTTTCAATTTTATTGGGATTTGCTTTTTCATGTAAAACAGATGATTCTAAGAAAGATGTTACAGAAACCATTGAAGTACGTCAATGGAAACCTGAAGATTTAAGGGCTATAGCTGGTAACAGAGCCAGAAGAGGCTTGATTTCAAAGTCGGATATGGCTACCCAAGGATATGTATTGTTTTCACCATACACGGGCACTAAAACGTTTTTAATGGATAAAGATGGCATGGTCGTTCATGAATGGGATGGCGAATTAAGCGCAACCCTTAATGGTTATCTTCTTGAAAATGGACATCTCATCAGAATGGAACGTGATGTTGATTTTCCAACCTTTGCATCAGGAGGTCAAGCGGGAAGATTGCGAGAATATGATTGGGACGGTAATATGGTTTGGGACTTTGAATATGCTAATGAGAAGGAATTGATCCATCATGATCTGGAAGTGCTGCCCAACGGGAATATCCTTGCTATTTCATTCGAATTAATAACTGTAGATGAGGCCATTGCTGCTGGCAAGGATCCAAGTACAATTGCGAAAGCAGGTATTTGGCCAGATAAAATCATTGAAATTAAACCCACGAAACCTTTTGGAGGCGAAATTGTGTGGGAATGGCATATGTGGGATCATCTCATTCAAGATTTTGATGCTACAAAACCAAATTATGGTGTTGTATCTGAACATCCTGAACGCATTAATGTGAATTTAAAAAATGATCTTGATTTTCCTCCACTATCACCTGAAGACGTTCAGCATATGAAAGATGTAGGCGTTTTTACATCAAATTTTTCTTCAGATAATATTGCTTCAGATATTTCGCATGCCAATGCCGTAGCCTATAGTCCTGAATTGGATCAAATTTCAATTAGTATTAAGCATTTTGGAGAGGTTTTTATTATAGACCATAGTACGACTACTAAAGAAGCCAAAGGAAGCACTGGAGGTAAATCAGGTCGTGGTGGCGATTTGTTATATCGTTGGGGAAATCCTGCAAATTACGGTAGAGGAACTGAAGCCGACCGTAAGCTTTTTAATCAACATGACCTTAAGTGGATACCTAAGGGGTACCCTGGTGCTAATAACTTTTTGGTGTTTAATAATGACATTGCCGATCCAAATAATAAGTTGCCATCTCCTTTGGGCGCTATGATGGCTACAAGATCGGCAGACCCTGAAGTTTCTATAGCAGATATTGGTAATTATAGCGCCATAACTGAAATTTCAATGCCTGTTAATGAAGACGGTAGTTATGTTATTCCAAAACTTGGAGCAATAGGACCAACTGCACCTACATGGGAATATATAGCACCGGATAAATATTCTTTTTATTCGCCTATAATGTCCTGCGCACAACGCTTAAAAAATGGAAACACCTTAATTACTCAAGGCATCAATGGTCGAATTTTTGAAGTGACCCCTGAAAAGAAAATTGTCTGGGAATATTGGAATCCGTATAAATATGATTATAAATTACCTGATGGCACTAATCCCCAGCCAGGAGGTTCAATCACGGCTTATGGATTGTTTAGAAGCACTCAATACGGTGCAGATTACCCAGCATTTGCAGGTAAAGATTTAAAACCAATATCACCACAACCAGAGCCATTCATTTTTAAAATGCCTCCACCACCCCCTGCAGCTAATGACAGTATCAAATAAATTTAATTGTTAAACTAACTAAAATAACTATATGAAAATTCGTTTTATTTTATTGCTTTTTATTTTATTGGGTTTTACATTTTCATGTAAGACCGATAATTCAAAACAAGAGATTACAGAAGCCGTTGAGGTTCGTCAATGGAAACCAGAAGATACAAGAGCTCTTGCTGGTGTTACCGAAAAAAGAGGTTTAATATCAAAAACCGATATGGCCACACCGGGGTATATTTTATTTTCTCCATCATTTGGTACCGATACTTATTTAATGAACTTGGACGGAGAAATTGTTCACTCCTGGCCTGGAGAACTAAATACGATGTTGAGTAGTTATCTTATGGAAAATGGCCATCTATTTAGGCTAGAAAGAGATCCAGATTTCCCCACATTCGCTTTTGGAGGGCAGGCAGGAATCATACGAGAGTACGATTGGGATGGAAATTTAGTTTGGGATTATAAATTGGCAAACGCAAAAGAACTCATTCATCACGATATTGAAGTCATGCCCAATGGGAATGTTCTTGCCATTAGTTATGAAGTTCGAACTCCTGAGGAATCCATTGCTGCTGGAAGGGATCCTTTACGCGTTTTAAAAGCGGGACTTTGGATTGATAAAATTATTGAAATCAAACCAATCAGGCCCAGTGGTGGAGAAATTGTTTGGGAATGGGATATGTGGGATCATCTTGTTCAGGATTTTGATGCTACCAAAGCAAATTATGGCCTTGTAAAAGACCATCCTCGTAAAATAAATATTAATACCCATAGCTTTGAAGCGGAGGGAGGGCCACTAATGGAAAAAGAACAAATCGAACAAATGAAAGCAATGGGGGTTATGACTTCCAATGCTACAGTAGACAATCAGCGTTCAGATATTACACATGTCAATGCAGTTTCATATAATGCTGAATTAGATCATATTGTATTAAGTTGTCCAGGTTTCGGTGAAATCTACATCATAGATCACAATATTTCAACAGAAGAAGCTAAAGGTAGCGCTGGTGATTTGCTTTATAGATGGGGTAACCCCCAAAATTATGGCGTTGGAACCAAAGAAGATCAAAAACTTTTTGGGCAACATGATGTTAAGTACATTCCAATTGGTTATCCGGGAGAAGGACATCTAATGGCTTTTAACAATGACATACACAATCCTGACAACAAATTGCCTTCATTGGGTGCAGCATTAGCGAAGGCACAATCACCTGATCCGCATGTTGCTGTTGGTGATTTCGGAAATTATAGTTCTGTAGTCGAGTGGGTTTTACCTGAAATTGAAGATGGGGCTTTTAAGATTTCTGAGGACGGTGCCTTTGGGCCAACTAAACCTTTTTGGGAATATATTGCACCAGATAAATATTCATTTTACTCTCCGTTCGTTTCAGGAGCCCAACGCTTAAAAAATGGAAATACTCTTATAACGGAAGGTGTGAGAGGACGCTTATTTGAAGTTAATCCAGAAAAGAAAATAGTATGGGAATATTGGAATCCCTATAATAATGAATATACTTTGCCTGACGGATCGCTACCTCAACCGGTAGGCCCTTTTATATATGCACAATTTAGAAGCACAAATTTCATGCCTGATTTTCCGGCATTTCAAGGCAAAGATTTAAAGCCTGTCGATCCACAACCTGAACCATTTGTATTTAAAATGCCACCACCACCACCAGCCAGGACAAATGATAGTATTCATTAATTTTAATAAATAATAAAAACAAATAAGATGTCAATAAAAATTATAGGAGCGGGTTTGCCAAGAACCGGTACAAACACTTTAAAAGAAAGCTTGGAACAGTTGGGACATAAACACGTATATCACATGAAAGAACTCCTTGTTAATCCTGAGATGCTTCATTATTGGAAGACTTTAGACGAAACAGGAGATACGGATTGGGATGCATTATACAAAGGTTATGATGGTACAGTTGATTTTCCTGGTTATCCTTGGTACAAGGAGCATATGAAGCGTTACCCTGATGCTAAAGTTATTCTTACAGTTAGAGATTTTGAGGGTTGGTATAAAAGTGTAGACAGTACTGTATTTAGAGCAGGACCTCAAACACCAGTTGAAAAAATAAAGATGTTGAGTAAATTGCTTGTCAGTGCTAGAGCTCGCCGCGTTGTGAAGTGCATTAAATGGTTTAAGAAGGTGTTTTTTGCAGAAAGACTGCAAGGAAAATTTGGAGATAAAGAATTTGCAAAGAAATTCTGGGAAGATCATATTGCCGAAGTAAAATCTAATGTTCCGGCCGATAAATTGTTAGTATATGATGTAAGAGATGGTTGGGGTCCTTTATGTAAGTTTTTGGGTGTTAAGGAACCTAAAGATCCATTGCCACATTTGAACAAAAAGGAAAATTTTAAAGAAATGCTTCCAAAGTTAATGAAAGGTAAAATGGTATAATGATTATCAATGTAGATTATCTAATCCCTTTTGTTCTGAATTATAATCTATTTATTAAATAAGATATGAATTCAGAAAGCTGGCAAGTAAAGGCTGCCATTTTGTTGGTTAGCAGTCTTACCATTATGTCCATGATCACCATATCGGCCTCACTACCTGATATGACCAAAGCGTTTTCTTATTTACCAAATGCTTCAGGGTTGGTAAAATTGGTCTTATCATTTCCTGGACTTTTTATTGCGTTGAGTGCCATAGTGGCAGGATTGATAATCGATAAATTTGGGCGTCTTAAATTGCTGGGAATTGCACTTATTTTATATGCAATTGGGGGAAGTTCAGGCTATTGGTTAGATAACATTTATCTGATTTTAGCTGGTAGAGCAGTGCTGGGAGTTAGTGTGGGAATTTCGATGACCATAGTAACCACTTTGGTTGCTGACTACTACCAAGGACAGGAGAGGCAAAAGTTTGCTGGGACGCAAATAGCCGTTATGTCATTGGGGGGAATAGTTTTTATAACTCTTGGAGGTTTTTTGGCTGATATCAATTGGCGAATGCCGTTTTTGTTGTACTTTTTCTCAATACTTATCTTGCCTTTTACCTATTTGTATTTAAGAGAACCCGCAAAAGATTTAGAAATCAAAGCGGCCAACAAATCAATAAAATCACCAAAAATTATATGGTTCGTTTTTATTAACATATTGTTGATGTGGGTTATATTTTTTATTATTCCAGTTCAAGTTCCATTTTATTTGAAATCCATCGGTGTAGAAAAAAATGCCTTAATAGGTATTGCCATTGCATCAGCTACACTTTTCTCGGCCGTTTCTGCATTTTCCTATTCAAAAATAAAGAACAAATTAAGCTTCCAGCAGGTGTTTTGTTTGGGTTATTTTTTAATGGCCATTGGGTTTGCAGGCATTGCTTTGTCTTCTAGCTATATTATGGCTTTGACAGGGATTTTGCTTGTAGGTTTGGGTATGGGTGTTTTGATACCAAATGCCAATATATGGGTGATGCAATTAGCGCCACTGGAAATACGTGGAAGGGAAATAGGGAGATTGACTACATTTTGGTTTATGGGACAATTTTTATCTCCAATTGTACTATTGCCCTTTTTACAAATTATTTCATTGGCTCAATTGTTCTATGTTATTTCAGGAGTTTTGATTGGGTTGAGTATCCTTTTCTTTGTTTTGCATTTAAAGCTCAAAGAATAGATTCTTACACATAAAAATATAGCGCTAAATATTGCTTATTTAGCGCTATAAAATAGAAAAACAAATTATTACTTGAACTTACTCAAGGTTCAATTTTACTCAAATTTCAAATCTATTTCAGGAATAGCTTCCTTTTTATTTTTGGTAGCAAAGCGGTATGAAACTCCGAAACTGATGAGGTAATCGGCAAAAGCCGCGTCGCCATGCCTGTAAACACCTGATTCTTCAGTACGCTGTTTGTCTTCATAACTTTGTGTCCTGTTTCTATATAATGCTATGGGAACACTAGCAAAAATGGAATAATTGTGTTTAAAATAGCCAATCCCTGGCTCGAGAGAAATCGCATAGCCTGGTCTGCGATAACCTGCGCTTCCACCTAATAAATCGTTTGAGGGGACACCTTCAATCCTTCCACCCAAATAAGCATTAAAACCACTCATAGTACTATAATAAGAACCTAATCTTATGGCATATTGATCTGGAGAGGAAAATTCACTATTTCCATTTCTTGTGAGCACACCATTGGTTTCAGTTACATTAAATAGGTAGTATACATTGACACTCAAGCCAAAATTATGTGAAAATGCATGGTAGCCTTGAATATCCAAGGTGAATCCTGTTCCTCCATCTCCTGGCTGTATGGACTGATCTACAGCACCTCCAATAGTTTGGTCCTTATTCGCCCCTTGGTTATAGAACGTATCTGTATAATCATATTTTCCTGTTGGGAGTTTTAATCCAAGCCCGAGAGAATAATTAAAATTCTTTTTTGCAGGCTCAAAAAGCCAATAGCCAATACCTACTCTAAGGTCAGCTATACCAAGGGAAGATGTTTTATGGCGTTCTCCTAGTCCATCCGGCGGATTACCTCCATGCTCATACATGGATGAACGTGCATGCCATACATAGGGTATGGTGAGATTTGCAAATATTCTATCGGTAATGGCGTAACTTATAGTTAGGTCTAAAAAATTGGAATTGTTAATGACCTGGGTTCCTTCCTCGACTCTATTAGTCTCTTCATGATCACCTCTAAAGTGTTTGAAAGATTTAAAATATCTATATCCCATTTGAATATTAAACTCGCCATCCATTAAATTAAATGAATAGCCAAAATTTCCACTACAAGCTGAATTTCCTCGTATAGCAATGCATCCTTGTGCTTTAATAATGGAAGTAGTTGAAATAAATAATAATAAAAAGGAACCTAGTTTTATGTACTTTTTCATAGAAATTTTTTAACCGAACTACAAACTAAACGAGCGCTAAAAGTTGTTGCTAAAGTATTGGTATATACGACAGATTGGATGAAATGAGAAGTTAATAA
>JBBKXS010000214.1:0-13515 GCA_037969605.1 Flavobacteriaceae bacterium | reverse complement strand
TCCGCAATTGCTATCCGTATGGGTTGTAATGTTTTGTTTCTGGCAAACTCTTTATCGTGGTTCACAAATTCCCCCAAAGCTACCGTTTGTACCACACCACCGTTGTCCTTCATCCACTGCAATTGCTCATCATCAAGATTTCTGCTCACATCACTTAGGCCTCTTGCTGCAGAATGTGATGCAATAATAGGGGCATTACTCAACTCGATCATTTGCCTCATCGCATCTTTTGAGGGATGTGATACATCAATTATGATGCCCAAACGGTTCATTTCCTTGATGGCTTCTTTGCCAAAATCACTCAAGCCATTGTTCAACCAAACACCTTTTTCTTCACCTGTATGACTATCGCTTAATTGATTGTGCCCATTATGTGCCAACGACATATAGCGACCTCCAAGATTATAGAATTTTTCAATATTCTTAATATCGGTTCCAATGGGGAATCCGTTTTCAATCCCTATCATGGCTACTTTTTTGCCAGATTTAATAATGCGTCTTACGTCATTTGATGTGGTTGCCAATTCAATTTGATCTGGTGCAAAGTCTTTAACCAATCTATGAATAGCTTCAAATTTAGACATGGCATTATCATAAGCTTTCTTATAGCCTTCACTTGATAAGGAATCCTGTGCCGTGAAAACGATAAACCAAGCCACATCCAAGCCTCCAGCCTTCATTTTTGGAATATTGACTTGAGAATCCAGGTTTTGAGAGTAGTTTATGGAGTCTGTAAAGTTTTTCACATCGATATCATCATGGGTATCCATAGTAATGACACGTTCGTGAATAGCCTTTGCGCGCTCAATAAGTGCCAAAGAATCTTTTTTTATTTCTGATTTGTCAGAACTTTTGGAATCATTTTTACAGGACATAAGTACAGTTGCTAAACAAATTGTGGTTAGGACTAATTTCATAAAACGGATATTAATATAAGAGACGAATTTACAAAAAGCAATATCAAATTGGTGACGGTTATACATTAAAAATGTATATTTAAAATATGGTTGGAAGAGTGACATTAATAATTTTAATGATTTTCTTGTTGGGCTGTGAGACTGAACCAGCCCCGAAATACGAATGGAATTCCCTTAGAGTTACGGCAACCGCCTATAATTCGACCATGCGTCAAACCGAAGGAGATCCTTTTATTGGAGCATTTGGTGATAGTCTTAAACCAACGGTGAAAAGCATAGCAGTTTCAAGAGATTTATATCGGTCGGGACTTAAGCGCGATACCTTTGTAATCATTGAAGGTCTTAAAGGGGTATATCTAGTAAAAGATAAAATGCACGAACGGTGGAATAACAAGATTGATATTTATATGGGAACTGATGTCATTTCTGCCAAACGATGGGGCCGTAAAAAGGTGAACATCCACTATAGGGTCAAGATTAAAGAATCCCAACAGCCCAACTGATATAAGACTTATTTTTTGTTTCTTTAATGTCAAATTAATTAAACATAAACTTATATATAACTTTTAAACCAAATTTATGACTCAAGAAGAATATATTGAACAAAGGCTGGACGACCAAATTAATTGGTATGAAAAAAAAAGTTCAGTTTGTCAAAAAAAATATAAGTATTGGCAAGTCATGAAAATTATCGCCGCTCTATTAATTACTACCTTATCCCTTTGGGCTGATGATGCAATATTTGGAGCTAAAATGTCTTATGTTGTAGCTATTTTGGGTGCTTTTGTGGTTTTTATTGAAAGCTTTGTTAAAATTTATGATTATGAAAAATTGTGGATACAGTATAGAAACACTGCAGAAAAGCTAAAGCGGGAAAAGTTAATGTTTCAAACCAAATCCAACCCTTATCACGTTCAGGAATCATTTTTATTATTGGTTCAACATTGCGAAGCGATTATGCAAAATGAAGTACAAGGTTGGGTAGAAATAGTAGGTGAAAAAGAAAATGTTCAGTAAAATAAGGAAATTTATAATTCAAAAGTTAATAAGTTTATCCTATAAAATCTTCAATTTGTAATTTTTTCAATTAAACAAATTGTATGAAAAAACCAGCATAAAATATATGCTGGTTTTCTTTTGATTTTGATTGATGATTTTTTTATTACAAATCACTTACCGAATGGTGTCAAGATCCGCATTAATGGTATGTGATGTATCCGTGATTTTCGATAATGATTTCATGATTCCTTATTTTTTGATTGATGAAGTTTTTGCTTTAGAATATTGTTCTATAACGTCTTTTACTGTTCCAAGTATAACTTTTTGTGTTTTCAAAAGTACTTGTTATTTGATTGTTGTTTAAAGTTCTCATTTTATTATAATTTAATTGATTTATACCCTATAGACGACACAAAATTAATTATGTTACAGTACTATGCATAACAAAGTAATAATTTAACACTATTTAACATTAATAGACTGATCAGTAGGAGAGTAGTGTCTAAAAAATGTCAATTTGACCAATTGAAATTGAAAAAATGTCAGTTTTAGGACTAATATTTGGTTTGGTATTTTCTTTGATTACTACATTATTGAAAATAAAGTTTAACTTAAAAAATAATTAAGATGAGCACATTAGTAACCATGCCTAAAGGCAGAGAAGTTTCAAGAAAAAACAATGTTACAAGATTACCAAATTTTCCAACTTGGTTTGACAACTTTTTTGAAAACAGTATGGGAACCGATTTTCTGTCCAATTTTAATACAGGAATCACACTTCCGGCTGTAAATATTAAAGAAACCAATGAGGAGTTTGTATTGGAATTGGCTATACCGGGGATGAAGAAATCTGATTTTATAATTGATGTTGAAAACAAAATTTTGTCAGTTGCTTCTGAAGTAAGGATTGAAAATGAAGAAACTAAACAGAACTACACTCGAAGAGAGTTTGGTTATTCATCATTTAAAAGAACCTTTACCTTGCCAGATAGTGTAGAATCCGATAGCGTAAAGGGCACATACAAAGATGGAATTTTGATGATAACGTTGCCTAAACGTGAAGAGGCCAAACAAAAACCTCCTAAACGTATTGAAATTTCCTAAACAATTAAAAGCGCAGCTAAAGAGAAACTATAATAGTTTCTCTTTTTTTTTCAAATGTTTTTAACAATCCTACTATATAACCTTATAAAAAGCTTAATTTTGTGGGAATTTTTTTTGACGAAACTATGATATGCCTGCATCTGTAGAACTACAAAACAATCAACATACTAAAAAAAGTCTTTATGACTACCAAACCTCCGACCTCAATAGGATTTTTAAGGTTTTGGAAAAAGCTCCGGATAACTATAATCTACTTTACCAATTGCCAACTGGGGGTGGGAAGACCGTAATTTTTTCGGAAATCGTTAGGCGATATATTAAAAATCATAAAAAAAAGGTCGTTATTCTTACCCACCGTGTAGAGCTTTGTAAACAGACTTCAAAAATGCTATCGGGTTTTGAGGTTAATAACAAAGTCATTAACAGTAAAGTGAAAGAATTGCCAGATCAAGACCAATATAAGTGTTTTGTGGCCATGGTAGAGACTTTAAACAATAGGCTTAATGATGACAAGTTAGTACTGAAAGATATTGGCTTGGTGATTATTGACGAAGCACACTATAACTCGTTTAGAAAATTGTTCAAGTTTTTTGAAAATTGTTTTATCCTTGGGGTTACAGCTACACCTTTAAGCTCGAACATCAAATTGCCAATGAAGGACAATTACAAACAATTAATAGTTGGCGATGATATTTCTACATTAATTAAAAACGGCTTTTTGGCAAAAGCCGAATTATACAATTTTGATGTCTCTTTAAACACGCTTAAAATTGGAATCAATGGAGATTATACCGTAAAATCTTCCGAAGCGTTGTATACCAATTCCTTAATGCAAGGTAAATTGATGCATGCATATGAAGATATGTCTAAAGGTAAAAAGACCTTGATTTTCAACAATGGTATCAATACCTCAAAAGAAGTATATCATACGTTTAAAAAAGCAGGATATGATATCAGGCATCTCGACAATACCTGCAATAAACAAGAACGAAAAGATATTTTAAAATGGTTTAAACATACCCCAAATGGAATATTAACTTCAGTTAGTATTTTGACCACTGGGTTTGATGAACCCACCGTAGAATCGGTAATTCTAAATAGGGCAACACGCTCTTTGACCTTGTATTTTCAAATGATTGGACGGGGCTCTAGAATATTAGCAGACAAGAATAGTTTTTTGGTGCTGGATTTGGGTAATAATGTGGTGCGTTTTGGGTCATGGGATCAATCTGTGGATTGGCAACATATTTTTAGATATCCAGATTTATATCTTGACAATTTAAGAAACGACGAAGACATAGAACGTGATTTCGTTTATGTCATGCCCGATCAGCTTAAAGAACGGTTTAAAGCCGCAAAATCTACGGAATTTGATGTTAAAGAGGAATATAACGAGCTGGTTGGTCAAGGTTTAAAATCGTTCGCGGTCATAGAGAAATCCATTGAACATCATTCACAAATGTGTATTGAAAGTAGTCGTGATATTTTTGAAGCAAGGGCATTGGCAAAATTACTTCAAGAAGACATTGCCTACCGCATTAAGCAATATTCTTTTTGTATTATGAACAGTACTCAAAATTATAAAGATTGGGTTTTCGATGAATACAATAGAAAACTCCGAATGAGCTTCAATGGTAAGTTTTAACGAATATTTAAAATTTAATTTAGGAAAAGGCGTTAATTTCGACAAACAGGTACAGTTTTTGTTTTAATAAAACCCAAATCCATTCTGATGAAGATTAGTTTGCCAATTATATTTTTTTCAATCCTATCGCTTCCAGTATTTGCCCAGCAAACTGAAAAGGAAAACAATTCCATTAAAATACCTGCGGTTGAAACTAAAGATAAAGATTCTTCAAATATTTCAATAAAGCCAGAAGACAAAAAAAACCTTCCAAATACTTTAGGAACTAAAAACTATAAACCCTTGTCTATTGAAAAGCCAAAAGAGGAGTTTTCAATGATTGATAACAGTACATTGAGAGATCCAGGTGAACTTTTTGAAGAACGTTGGAATAAAAAGGCTGTGGAACAAGGCATAAAAATGGAATCGATGTCCGATCAATTTCTAGGTGACTTTAAAAGTAATGGCACACATGTAAATATTAGATGTAGAGACCATGAATTCCCAGATGGTGATTTGGTACGTGTTTTTGTAAATGATGAAATTTTCATTCCCAGTCTATTGTTGACATCTGGTTATAAATCCTTTGATGTTCCCCTAACGATTGGCTTCAATAAAATTGTTTTTTTGGCACTGAATCAAGGCGAATCTGGACCAAATACGGCAGAGTTTCAGGTCTATGACGATAATGGTGTTTTGGTTTCTTCTAAAAAATGGAACCTACTTACTGGTATTAGAGCGACCATTATTGTAGCAAAAGAAGAATAATGGCACGCGTGTAACCAATAATTGAAAACTATATCTTAAGTTTGCAGTCAACAAATAATCAAAGATTAACGCTTCTCGGTAATTCAATCTTAAAAATTGCCTTTCCTAGTAACTTGCTTGGTCTTTAAACAAAAATTACAGTAATACGAATGGCAAAGTCGCAACAGACATTTAATAAAATTGAAAAAGAAAAAGCACGTATAAAAAAACGTGAAGAAAAACAAAAGAAAAAGGAAGCCCGTAAAGCAGAAAATAAAGACAATACAAAGGGCATACAGTTTGCTTATGTAGATGCCTACGGAAATTTAACCGACACACCTCCCAATCCAGCAGATAAAATTAAAGTAGATGCAAAAAGCATTGAAATAGGTATTCCGAAAAAAGAAGAAAGTGATGAAGTAATTGACCCCGTTCATAAAGGGAAGGTCTCATTTTTTGATTCTTCAAAGGGTTTTGGATTTATTATTGATTCTGAATCACAGGAAAAATATTTTTGCCACGTCAGTGGCCTTTTGGATGAAATTGCCGAAAATGATAAAGTATCTTTTGAGTTGGAACGCGGTATGAAAGGGATGAATGCTGTTAAGGTTAAGCTTACCTAAATAATTTACTCCTTTTTTAAATTCCTAAAAAAGAGAATTCTGGATCGTCTGTTTGAGATAAAATTTATAAATTACCAATCAATTTATAATAGATAATCTCTTCATGAAAAAATCAGTATCCTTTTCAATAGTAGCTATACTATTGGCATTTCAATTTACCCAAGCTCAAAAAACTAAAAAAGAAGATCAACAACCACTCGACTCAATTAATATTGATGGCCTAAAATGGCGTAGTATTGGTCCTGCCTTAACTTCAGGCAGGATTTCAGATATTGCAGTAAATCCCAGCAATCCTTATGAATATTATGTAGCGGCTTCTGGTGGAGGCGTATGGAAAACCAGTAATGCGGGTATTGATTATACTCCAATCTTTGATAAAGAAGGTGCCTATTCTATAGGTTGCGTGACCATTGATCCTAACAATACCAATGTGGTTTGGGTGGGTTCAGGTGAGAATAACAATCAACGATCTGTGAATTATGGAGATGGAGTTTATAAATCCATTGATGGAGGTACAAGTTGGAAGAATATGGGTTTAAAGACCTCTGAACATGTTGGTAAAATCATTGTACATCCAGAACATTCCAATATAGTTTATGTGGCAGCTATTGGTCCATTATGGAATAAAGGAGGAGAGCGTGGCTTATATAAAACAACAGATAGTGGTGAAACTTGGAATGCCGTTCTAACGGTTGATGAACATACAGGAGTAAATGATGTTGTTATGGATCCGAGAGAGCCTGAAGTACTCTATGCATCTACTCTACAGCGTAGACGTCATGTGTATACTTATGTAGGCGGAGGTCCAGGTTCTGGACTTCATAAAAGTGTCGATGGTGGAGCGACTTGGAAAGAAATTAATAAGGGATTGCCAAAAGTTGAACTTGGAAGAATTGGTTTGGCCATATCACCTGCAAATCCAGAGATTATCTATGCCATTGTAGAAGCTGCGGACGGAAAAGGAGGCTTCTACATTTCAAAAAATAGAGGGGCAAGTTGGGAGAAGCAAAGTGACCATGTTACCAGCGGTAATTATTATCAAGAAATCATTGCTGATCCAATTGATGAAAACACAGTATATTCCATGGATACTTGGATGACCGTTAGTCATGACGGAGGAAAGACCTTTAATAAAGTAGGAGAGGATTTTAAGCATGTCGATAATCATTGCATGTGGATTGATCCTAATAATACCAAACACTGGTTGGTGGGATGTGATGGAGGTGTTTATGAAACATTTGATGCTGCCAAAACCTGGGATTTTAAAGAAAACATTCCAGTGACCCAATTTTATAAGGTCGCTGTAGATAATGCTTATCCATTTTATAATGTTTATGGCGGAACTCAGGACAATTTTAGTATAGGAGGTCCATCTAGAGTTCTTACCGATCATGGTATTACAAATTTTGATTGGTTTATTACCAACGGGGGTGATGGTTTTGAATCTCAGATAGATCCAAATAATCCAGATATAGTCTATGCACAATCCCAAAACGGATTTTTGGTGCGCTTTGATAAAAAAAGTGGTGAAGCTGTTGGCATTCAACCACGAGAGAAAAAGGGAGAAAATGCTTTTCGTTTTAATTGGGATGCACCTTTAGCAGTAAGCCCACATGCTGCTGGTCGTGTTTATTTTGCAGGCAATAAACTCTTCCGTTCCAATAATTATGGAAACAGCTGGGAAGAAATCAGTGGAGATTTAACACAACAAATCGATCGAAATAAACTTAAGGTTTATGATAGGGTCGTAAGTATTGATGCCGTTGCGAAAAATGGTTCAACCTCATTATATGGAGCTATTGTTGCACTATCAGAATCTCCAATCGACGAGAATTTAATAGCAATTGGTACCGACGATGGTTTGATTCAAATTACGGAAGATGGAGGCAAAACTTGGCGAAAAATAGACAATATCCTGGGAGCTCCAAAGCAATCGTATATCAATAATGTCTATTTGTCCCAGCACAATGCTAATGTCATATATGCCGCTTTCAACCACCATAAGTACGGTGATTTCAAACCATATATTTTTAAATCAAATGATAAAGGCAAAACCTGGTCAAGTATCAGTAATAATTTGCCTGAAAGAGGAAGCATTTATGCCTTCGAAGAAGATCATATCGATTCAAATTTAATCTTTTGTGGAACAGAATTTGGAGCCTTCTTTTCACCTGATGGTGGCAAAAGATGGAAAAAACTTTCTGCAGGACTTCCAACAATATTGGTTAGGGATATGACCATACAAAAGCGGGAAAATGATTTGGTTTTGGGTACTTTTGGTAGAGGTTTTTATGTGCTTGATGATTATTCTTCATTGCGTAATATCAAAAATGAAGTTCCTTCAAAAACAGCAGAAATATTTCAGATTCGAGATGCCTTAATGTGGGAAAAGAGTGTGCCGTTAGGACTCCCGGGAAAATCATTTCAAGGTGATAACTTTTTTACGGCACCTAATTTAGGGCCAGAAGTCATGATAACTTATTATTATGATGAATCCTACAAATCACTTAAAGACCAACGCGCTAAAGCCGAAAAATCTTTAATAAAA
The DNA here is from genome assembly GCA_037969605.1 of Flavobacteriaceae bacterium. Lineage (GTDB taxonomy): Bacteria > Bacteroidota > Bacteroidia > Flavobacteriales > Flavobacteriaceae > Geojedonia. The sequence goes on along the minus strand of JBBKXS010000214.1, from coordinate 4,953 downwards.
GATAAAAAAGATACGCCTTATCCAAATTACGAAAAACTTAAGGCTGAAGAGGACGAAAAGGAACCACAACTAGTATTTACTATAAAAGATGCAGAAGGCAATGTGGTTAATAAAGAATTGAAAACTCCAACAAAGGGTATACAGCGTTTCAATTGGGATTTGCGTTTCACACGTCAAAATGCAGTAAATTTTAATTCTTCCTCCTTTTATAACCCATTTGCTGGAAAGGACGAAGGTACATTAGTTGAACCAGGAACTTATACAGTACAGATGGATGTATTTCAAGATGGTAACATTACAGCCTTGGTAGGCCCAGTAACTTTTAATGTAAAAGCACTTCAAAATACGACTATGCCTGCCGAAAATAGGGCCTCGAAGGTGGCATTCCAAAAAGATATGGCGGCTTTGGAAGCTCAAGCTGAAATTAGTCAGAAATTGATGAGCGATATGGATAATAAACTTAAATATATTAAAGAAGCCATAAAACGTTCTGAACTTCCAATAGGTCAATTTTCAAAAGAAGTATTGGCCATAGAAACTAAATTAAAAGTTGTGAGGATTGCTATGTACGGCGATCCTATAAAATCAAAATTGGATATCGATCAACCACAAACGCCAATGAGTCGTCTAGGTATCATTGGATATGAGCAAAAGTATTCAACTTCGTCACCTACACAAACACATAAGGATAGTTATGCAATCGCTAAATCAGAAATAGAAGTGATCAAACAACAATTGGAATCCCTTTATAATGTTGATGTTAAACAATTGGAAGAACAATTAGTGAAAGCAGGAGCACCATATACACCTGGTAGAGGCATGGACCATTAATTTATAAATTACATAGTATAGGATGTATAAAAACCTTTTGCTTTTCATGGCAAAAGGTTTTTGTAGTCTTTATTTTAATTTATTGCAATACATTAATTCATTCTGACCTCAAATGTTAGTTAAATTTAGGAATGGATATATTAATAAAATAATCGGCTCACTTTTTATTGGTTCCCAATTATATTCTTATTTAAATATGTAATTTTATTCCTTAAATAAATACCATGGCATTACCCCGAAATAAACTTCTCATCATTTTAGCTTTTTTTGCGATATATGTTATTTGGGGATCAACCTATCTTTTAAACAAAATTGTAGTTACTGAAGTGTCACCTCTTTTGTTGGGCTCCATTCGGTTTTTAAGTGCTGGAACCATTATTGTGATTATAGCCTACTTTATGAAACTCAATTTAAGGGTATCCACAAAACAGTTGGTTAATTGCGTTATAGCTGGATTTCTGTTTTTAGGTTTTGGGAATGGGGTTTTTGTGTGGGCCTTAAGATATGTTGATAGTGGGTTTGCAGCATTGGAAGCAGCGACTCAACCATTGTTTGTGATTCTTTTAATGCGAATGATTAATGGTACTAAAATAAAACCAAAATCCCTGTTTGGAGTCGTTTTGGGTATTCTTGGGATGTACCTCTTGGTAAGTCAGGAAGGTTTGATTGTTAATGACGACAGTATCATAGGAATCATTATGATTTTAGCTTGTGTATTAAGTTGGAGTTATGCCAGCATTTTTGTTTCAAAAGCAGATTTGCCTTCAAGTTTTTTTGTCAGTACAGCGTATCAAATGCTGGCAGCAGGTTGCATTTTGTTAAGTGTTAGTTATACTATAAATGAGCCTTGGTTATCACCTATCAATTGGAGTGTATCCGCACAATGGTCCATGATTTTACTCATTATTTTCGGAAGCATTGTAGCCTTTACGGCGTTTAATTATTTACTTAAAGTAGTTTCAACCGAAAAGGTATCCACTTCTGCCTATGTAAATCCAGTCATCGCTTTATTATTGGGATGGTATATTTTGGATGAACATATCACTTGTCAGTCAATCATCGCTGCAATAATCCTATTAACTGGAGTGTATTTTATCAACTCAAAGAAAAAATTTGTAATGTTTTCACGATTTTCAAAGAAATAATAGCCCTTTTATAGTCCATTAATCTTGTTCCATTGGAATGTCTATAACTATAGTTTATAATTTTGGTTATATTTAAACCTTTCAAAAATCACAGCATTCATGAAACTATTTTTTACCGCATTCCTTCTTGTATTTTCAATTTCAACTTTTGCCCAAAAAAAGGTTATAGATCATATCGATGTAGAACTTTGGAATACCATTAAAGACGAAGCTATTGCGCCCAATGGCAATTTTGTTGTTTATAATTTGCAACAAGACAATTCCGATAGTCATTTAATTTTAAAAGATGTGCATGGCGTGACCATTTTTGAATATGCAAGAGCAAGTAAGGGACAGTTTTCATACGATTCCAATGTTTTGACGTTTACCATAAAACCTTTTAAAGATAGCATTGATGATATGCAACGCCGTAAAATCAAGAAAGATAAATTACCTAAAGATTCGTTAGGTATTTACAATATTAATACAAAAGAGTTCACTAAACTCCCTAATCTAAAATCTTATTCATTACCCGAAAAATGGTCGGGTTATGTTGCTTATTCTTCAGAAGATTTTAAAGAAGAAAAGAAAGCTACGGATGAGGATTCCACCGCAATTAAAAAAGACCCTAAGAAAAAGGCTAAAAAAGTTGGCAAGAATAACGGCTATCATCTTATACTACGTGATCTAGTTACCAAGGAGCAAGACACCTTTAAATTTGTTACCAATAATACCTTTGCTAAACGAGCAAAGCGATTTTCATTTTCAACTACTGGTGAAGACGATGATGCCAATTCTGGAGTTTACGTTTTAAATCTTGAAACAAAAGTTTTAACTAATATTCAAGCAACAAAAAAAGCAAAATATAATCAGCTGCATTTTAGTGAATCTGGCAAGCGGCTTGGTTTTGTTGCAGATTTGGATTCCACAAAAGTTCAAGTAAGGCCCAATGAACTATACAGCTGGCAAGAAGGAGATAATGAAGCTAAAAAGCTTTTGGACCATGCTTCAGCACCAAAGGGTTATTTGGTATCTTCAGATGGGGCAATTCGCTTCTCAAAAGATGAATCTAAATTATATTTTGGATTGCGAAAACCCCCAGTATTACAAGATACAACTTTATTAAAAGACGAAATCGTAAATGTAGAAGTTTGGACTTACAATGAGCCACGACTGTATACTGTACAAGAGCTTCAATTAAAAAATGATACTATTAAATCCTTTCAGACCGTTTTTAATTTCAAAACGAATAAGCTGGTCCAAATCGGCACTGAAACAAATCCTAATACTGAATTAACAATTGAAGGTAATGCTTCTTTTGCCCTGACCAGCACATCCTTGCCTTACGATTTGGAAAGCCAATGGACAGGCATTCATTTAAAAGACATTTCCATTGTAAATACCAATAGTGGGGACACAAAATTGGCCTTAAAAAAAGTGCCATCTGCCCACTTAAGCCCTAAAGCTAAGTATGTTTATGGCTATCATAGTGTGGACAGTACATGGTTTACATACAATATTTCAACAGAAAAATATAAAGCGATAACTAAAGGAAAATCCTTTTATGATGAATTGAATGACTCTCCCAATTTCCCTAGGGCCTATGGGGTTGCCGGTTGGACAGATGATGATTCATATCTTTTAATTTACGATCGTTATGATATTTGGAAAATAAATCCTGATTCTGGTGAAGCTATAAATTTGACAAATGGAAGATCTAGTAAAACAGTCTATCGTTACTTAAAACTTAATGATGAAGAGCACAATATTAGTTTGAAATCCAATTGGTTGTTATCAGCCGTCAATGAATCCACTAAAGATGGAGGTTATGCTGAGTTCAATTCTAAAACGAATAAGATAAAAATTCTGGAAACTGGACCTTACAATTATTCTAGACCTCGAAAAGCCGAATTAAGTAACCACATGGTGTTCACAAAAGAATCATTTAACGATTTTCCTAATTTACGAGTTACCGATTTGACTTTCAAAAATCAAACTGTTATAAGTGATGCCAATCCACAGCAAAAAGAGTATAATTGGGGAAGCATCGAATTGGTGAGCTGGACCTCTTTAGATGGAAAAGAATTGACAGGAATGTTAGTAAAACCTGAAAATTTTGATCCCAACAAGAAATATCCCATGATTGTTAATTTTTATGAAAGAAGCTCCGATGACCTACATAACCACCGTGCACCTTCATATGGGAGGTCCACCATAAATTATAGCTTTTATGCAAGTCGTGGGTATTTAATTTTTAATCCTGATGTAGAATACCGTATTGGTTATCCTGGAGAGAGTGCCTACAACTGTGTAATTCCAGGAATCAATTACTTGATTGAAAAAGGATTTGTGGATAAGGATAACATAGCTGCTCAAGGACATAGTTGGGGAGGGTATCAGATTGGATATTTGGTCACAAAAACGGATATTTTTAAAGCTGCTGAGGCAGGCGCTCCAGTTCCAAATATGATCAGTGCTTATGGAGGTATCCGTTGGTGGACAGGTTTGAGCAGACAGTTTCAATATGAACACACACAAAGTAGAATAGGGGGGACGCCTTGGGAATATCCCTTACGTTATATTGAAAACTCTCCCATTTTTAATATCGATAAAATAAACACACCCTTATTGATCATGCACAATGATGCCGATGGTCATGTGCCTTGGTATCAGGGCATTGAATTTTTTACAAGTTTACGTCGATTGGGCAAACCTGCTTGGTTTTTAAACTATAATGGCGAACCCCATTGGCCTTTAAAATTTCAAAACCGAAGAGATTTTAATATCAGATTGGCACAGTTTTTTGATTTTTATTTGAAAGGTGCTGAAAAGCCTTTGTGGATGGAACGAGGAGTACCCGCTATGGAAAAAGGAATTAATCAGGGTTATGAATTGATAGAGACTTCAAAAAATTAAAAATATATTGGCACAGTAATAAAATATAACGAAATGGGTATAAAAATATCATGACCATTAAGAATACCATAAAGTTCATGAT
>JBBKXS010000213.1:0-6613 GCA_037969605.1 Flavobacteriaceae bacterium | reverse complement strand
ACAGAACTAGTATAGAAATTAATCGTGATAAATTAAATGGAATTTACAACAGTTTAATTGAGTCTGGAAAACTGAAAGAAAACTACGCCTAACAATTCACTTAAAAAATTGCTATTTTTATTCTTAACCAAAGGTCGTTGCAAACACGTTATAAACAATATTAAAGAATGAAATTTCCCATATTTATCATCCTACTGTCCATAATTGTTGGTTGCTCCAAAAAAAGAGAAAACAGTCAAATTCAAAGACTAGACGGCTCATCAATAACAAAAGCCAAATTAGATGACCGTATTAAAACCCTTATTGATACAGCTAGCGTAACAGGATTTACAGTTACCATTTTTAACCAAGATACTGTTGCCTATCAAAAAGCATTTGGCTTTTCCAACTTGACTACAAAAGATAGTCTGAACATTAATCAGGTGTTTTATGGAGCTTCTTTAAGTAAAGCTGTTTTTGGTTATATAGTGGCACAACTAGCCAACGAAGGTCTTATTGACCTTGACAAGCCACTACAAGAATATTTAGATGTACCAATTCCCGAAATGTATTTTAAAAGTGAATGGAGAGGGTTTAAAGATCTTGAAAATGATGATAGGTATAAAGACATAACAGCACGAATGTGCTTATCGCATACTACGGGCTTTCCTAATTGGAGATGGATCAGTAGAACAGGCGAATTCCAACCTGAAGGCAAAATTCAATTTTACTTTGATCCAGGAACCGACTACAGTTATTCTGGAGAAGGAATTAGGTTGCTTCAAATAGTTATCGAGAAAATTACAGGAAAAGGATTGGAGGAATTGGCAAGAGAACGTGTCTTTGACCCCTTAGAAATGGATATGACGAGCTATGTGTGGCAAGAACGCTTTGTAAACAACTATTGCTATGGGCATACAGCAGAGCAAGATGTAATTGATAAAGACACAGAAGATGAAGCTGGAGCTGCAGGTTCTATGGAAACAACACCCGTTGATTATTCAAAATTTCTAACAAAAATAATGAATTTGAGATCACATAATTCTCCTGTTACCCAACTGATGTTTGCACCCAATATACCGATTACTTCAAAGAAACAATTCGGACCAGAGTCACTAGAAAAAACAACTATAAATGATAGTATTGGTTTGAATTATGGTCTGGGTTGGGGTATTTTAAAATCGCCTTATGGACAGGGGTATTTTAAAGAGGGTCACAGTGAAGGCTTTCAGCACTATTCAATCCTATTTCCAGAAAAGCGTATTGGGATTCTATTAATGTCAAATAGCGATAATGCGGAAAGTATTTTTAAAGAAGTTCTGGAATTAGGAATTGGAGATATCTACACGCCTTGGTACTGGGAAGACTATATTCCATATGAAATAAAAAATACTATGCATAACTGACACCCAATACGATTATTTAATTTGACCAGATCAAATAGAATAAATGAACTTAGAAATAAAAAAATATAACAGTAGACAAGAACCAGATGACAAAGAAATTTGTAACTCACTTGCTTTGACAATTGAGAGAGAGTTGTATGAAGCAGAAAGTAAAATTTGGCATGCTCACCCTGTTTGGTTTTTAGATGGAAATCCGATTGTTGGGTACAGTAAACAAAAAAAAGGATTACGATTAATGTTCTGGAGTGGAACTGATTTTGGTGAAGAAGATTTGAACGTCAGAGGTGAAAAATTCAAAGACGCTTCTATTTTCTATAAATCTATAACAGAAATAGATGTTGTTAAATTGCAATTATGGCTAGAAAAATCGAGAACTATTCAATGGGATTATAAGAATATCGTAAAAAGAAAAGGACAACTTGAACGATTAAAATAAAACATAACCAGTACTAAAAAGCAGAGACTTCAACAATAGTTATAAGTATTGCTAATTCTAACCGAAACCGATGGAACACATTTGACAAAACTTATGAAAAACACTAAAAAAATCTTATCATCAGAACAACGATCCACACTACTCAGTGGACTGAAAATCCGTTTTGAAAACAACATGAACCGCCACAAAGGTCTTGATTGGACCAAAGTACAGGAAAAACTGGAAGCCAATGTTGAAAAACTGTGTTCGCTCCATGAAATGGATAGCACTGGTGGCGAACCGGATGTTGTTGGCCTTGACAAAAAAACGGGCGAATACCTGTTTTATGATTGTTCAGCTGAAAGTCCTGAAGGTCGAAGAAGCCTTTGTTATGACCGTGAAGCTCTTGAAGCAAGAAAAAAATTTAAACCAGAAAATAACGCCTTGGATATCGCAGCTGACATGGGCGTTGAACTGCTGACCGAAGCACAGTATCGAGAACTGCAAGACCTTGGAACATTCGATACAAAAACATCGAGTTGGGTAAAAACACCCTCCGATATCAGAAAACTTGGTGGTGCCCTATTTTGTGATCGACGTTACAATACGGTCTTTGTGTATCATAACGGTGCGGACTCATACTATGCCGCCAGAGGGTTTCGAGGCATCCTTAAGGTCTAAATTTTGCAATTCCATTTGAAGTTTATAACCAATCTCCTAAAAAAACTCTCGGTACTGCATCACCCTATAATCGAAGGTAGTAAAGTTTGGATCTTTAGCTTTGAGTTGTTGATACAAAGGCATACTTCCAACAGCTTGATTTGCCGAGCCCGATGCAGAGGTTAAAGAGATGGTTTTGATGATTCTCTTGGATTTGACAGATTCCTTCTCCTTTCCTTTGACAGGTTCATGATGACCTCTTGGAAGGTCAAATTCGTGAATTCGTGGCACAACATTGGAAACCACTTTTAATTTTATATTGTAATCCTTGATGTGCTGTCTAAAAAAATATTCAGGGCCATTTTTGCTGTTGCCTCCAGTAAACAAAAGGGTGTCAATATTTGGGTATTGTTTTAAATAACCGACAAGGTTCCGAAGTTTAATGTTGGTCATTCCCAAATCAGAAGCGTCAATTTTTTCACGATGGGCACTTTCAACAATGTCACAAACGCCAATCTTATGTGCTATTAAAAAAATTTTACGCTGTTCGATTGCTTCTTGTGAGTTATCATAGTGCAATCCTAAATCGTGAATTTTATCAATAAACAACCAGAGGGAATTATAATAACTGCCATAACAAAAATCGACATCTTTTTCCAGTAACTCTCCAGTTGAAAACCGTGGCGGCGGCAAGGTACCAACAATGAGCTTTCTGGTATCGTCTTGAATGAATGGTGGATAAGGATGCTTATGAACAAACATTTAGTTTGATTTTAGTGATAATTGTTGTACTTTGAAATGCATTACAAAATACACAAAACCATGGGAAAAGGAGATAAAAAAACACGACGAGGAAAAATAACCATTGGCAGTTATGGAGTAAGACGTCCAAAAATCAAAAAACGCCCAACAACCAAAGAAAAAATTAGCATCGATAAAAAGTCTAAGCCTTAAGTTATCTTATAAATACCAGTTCGGTAGCATTAGACATGGGTTCACTAAAACCATAGCCTTGGTAATTAAAGCCTTTTAAATCGTCAATGGTTTCAGCATTGGTATCGATAACATAACGGGTCATATAGCCTCTTGCCAGTTTTGCAAAGGTCATGATACTCTTGTATTGTCCGTTTTTAAAATCCTTAAACGTTGCTGTAATTACTGGAACTTTTAAGCCTTTGGTATCGATGGCCTTAAAATATTCTGCACTCGCTAGATTTAAAAACAGTTCATTATCTTCCAATTCGTCGTTCAGGGCTTTGGTAACTTGTTTTTTCCAAAATTCGTATAAGTTCTTGTTTTTACCTACCGGAAATTTTGTTCCCATCTCTAATCGGTAAGGCTGTACCAAATCCAAGGGCTTTAGGATCCCATACAAACCTGAAATGATTCGAACTTTACGTTGTAAAGTATTGATTTTATCTACTGGAATGGTATAAGCATCCAAAGCTCTATAGACATCACCGCTAAAGGCATAAATGGCTTGCCGCGCATTATCTTTTGTAAATGGAAAGCTCCACTCTTGGTTACGCTCGTAATTCAACTGCCCCAAAGCGTCAGATATGCCCATCAATTTTGAAAGACTTCTTGCCGATTTCTTTTTAAGCAATTTACTTAAACGTTCAGACTCGGCAAGAAAACAGGCTTCCGTGTTTTTTGTAGTAGGTAGTTTACTGGTGTAGTCTAAAGATTTTGCTGGTGATAAAACTAATTTCATTGATAAATTTATTTATCATTCCCATAAAAATGGAAATCTATTTAATTCCTTCAAATTTACAATTACCTAAGATAAAATTCAAAGTTCGGATTTTATATTTTCTATGGAAGTATATAAAAAATTAATCTGCATCCATATCTTGATGCTTTGCATAATGTTGCCATTTTGCGATGCAGTCCTGGATATCTCGGGGAATTTCGGTGGTGAAGCTTAAAAATTGTCCCGTTTTAGGATGTTTAAATCCCAAAGTTTTGGCATGTAAGGCTTGTCTTGGCAATACTTTAAAACAGTTGTCGACAAATTGCTTGTATTTGGTAAAAGTAGTGCCTTTTAAAATACGTTCACCGCCATAGCGCTCATCATTAAAAAGCGTATGCCCAATATGCTTCATGTGCACGCGTATTTGGTGAGTGCGACCTGTTTCAAGTTTACAAGAAATCAGGGTCACATAACCCAAACGTTCCAAGACTTTGTAATGGGTAATGGCTGGTTTCCCTTTGTAGGCATCATCGCCTTCAAAAACCGTGTTTTGCAATCGATTTTTTGGATGTCTACCAATATTACCTTCAATTGTGCCTTCTTCAACTTCTACATTTCCCCAAACCAAAGCTACATATTCCCGCTCACTGGTTTTGTCAAAAAATTGTTTAGATAGATGTGCCATGGCATCTTCAGTTTTTGCCACCACCAAAAGTCCACTGGTATCTTTATCTATTCTATGGACCAAACCTGGTCGGTTACTGGAATTGTTGGGCAAATTTTCAAAGTGATAGATCAAGGCATTGATCAGGGTTCCCGAATAATTGCCATGACCAGGATGTACAACTAAACCCGCAGGTTTATTGACGACCAATAGCTGGTCATCTTCGTAAACAATTTCCAAAGGAATATTCTCGGGAGTGAGCAAATATTCGTAAGGAGGATGTTCAAAAAGTACACGGATATGGTCATAAGGTTTCACCTTATAATTAGACTTTACAGGAACATCGTTCACATAAATACTTCCGTTTTTTGCTGCGGCTTGAATTTTGTTTCGTGTGGCATTTTCGATAAAATTCATCAAGTATTTATCGATACGGAGGGGTTGCTGTCCTTTTTCTACTGTAAAAGCATGATGTTCATAAAGTTCATCATCGTTGTCATCAATAAGGACGGTTTCTTCACTCATTTTAATTTGAACCTCTATTTCCGTTACCTAAAACCAAGTCAATTTTAGAAGTAAGCGGAAGCATTTCTCCTTCATTCATAGGTTTACCTTCAAATTTCATTTCCAAAACCTCATCTTTCCCAATATCGTCGCTATAAGTTATATTACCCACTTCAAAACCCAAAGCTTCTAAAGTTGGTTTGGCTTGACGAAAAGTTCGGCGTACAATATTTGGTAAAGCCACTTTTCTATATCCAGAAGGATTTACGGTAATATAAATTTTTCGGTCTTCCTTTACTTGGGCTCCTGCCAAGGGGTATTGTTCAATGACCGAATATTTAGGATAATTTGGGTTGTAATTTGCCGAATCCTGAATTTCTAAACGCAAATCTTTATCCTTAAGTTCTATTTCTGCAACATTAAGAGTTTTACCCTTTAAATTGGGGACTTGTATAAACTCGCCATGGTTGGTATCAACTTTTAACCATTGAAGCAATAAGAAACATAACACGATCAAAACCACTACGGCCAATACGATTTGTTTCAAAAAAATTTTACTGGTAAGAAATTTAAGTAGACTCATTAAAAGAATTTTCAATTAGGCAAAGATATAAAAACACTAGCGTTTTTTCTTTGGCTTTATATGCGTATTTTAGCTTAACTAACAATACTTACGTTTTATTGTTGGTATTAGATTAAAAGCAAGGTTAATTAAATTAGATTTCCGCTGGAGTTTATCTTGAGCGAAGTCGAAAGACGGGAAATGAATATGAAAAAAAATGTTGCCATCATCATGGGAGGTTATTCCAGCGAATATGAAATTTCCCTACAAAGCGGGCAGGTGGTATTTGAAACTTTAAATCCTGCAAAATACAACGCATACCGTATTCACATTTTTAGGGATAAATGGGTATATGTTGATAAAGATGATGATGAATTTCCAGTTGATAAAAACGACTTTTCAGTTTTAGTCGATGGCAAAAAAATAAACTTCGATTGTGTGTTTAATGCCATTCATGGCACACCTGGCGAGGACGGATACATACAAGGATATTTTAGGTTGCTCAATATACCTCATACGAGTTGTGGGATGTACCAAGCGGCTTTGACCTTTAATAAACGGGATTGCTTAAGTGTGTTAAAACCTTATGGCATTAAAACAGCAACCTCTTATTTTGTAAATCAAGGAGATGTGATTGAGGTAGATAAAATCGTAGCCAGAGTAGGTTTGCCCTGTTTTGTAAAAGCCAATAAAGCTGGGAGTAGTTTTGGAATTACCAAGGTTTATAAAA
>JBBKXS010000212.1:0-3282 GCA_037969605.1 Flavobacteriaceae bacterium | reverse complement strand
ATTAGTGACCACGCCTGGAGTGGATGCACCACAGTCAACAAGAGCACAAGTATTTACTTTTGTCGAAAATGAGATAAAAGCCGCATTAGGCATTGCAGTTGTAAGCCCTACAATGGACTTATCCAATAGTGATTTATCTGCATCTCCAGCTAGATATAGAGTGAATCAATTTGCAGCCTTGGGTTTATTGGCAAAATTATATTTGAATGCAGAAGTGTATACGGGGACACCTCGTTATGCTGAAGCAGCTATAGCCGCAGGCTATGTGATTGACAATGGTGGTTATACCTTATGTGGAGTTGGTTGTTCAGTGCCTAATCCGGGTCTAAGACCAGGTTTGGATCCAGAAAATTTGGAAGGTTATGCTGCTCTTTTTGCACCAAATAATTTTAACAATCCAGAGATGATCTGGTCTATTGCTTATGATCATATTACTGGAGGCGGTATGCAATATGTTCAAATGACCTTGCATTATTCCAGTCAGTTTACTTGGAACACAAATGAGCAACCATGGAATGGTTATTCTGCTCTTGAAGATTTTTACAATTCTTATGACAACACTGATAAGCGTAAAGAAGCAAGCTTTATTATTGGACCACAATTTGATTATCAAGGTTCAGCGATTGTTGACTATGCGGCTACAGATGGTGAATTGGAATTGATTTATACTCCGGATATCAATGAACTGGAGCCCAATGCATCTAGAAAAGGTGGTGCCCGTTTGGGTAAATTCAGTTTTAGACAAGGGGAGCTACAAAACCAAGATAATGATTATCCAATCATTAGATTAGCGGACATGTATTTAATCCGTGCCGAAGGTACTGCTAGAGCTGCCAGTGATTGGTCTTTAGCTGCAAACGATGTTAACACAGTTAGAGCTAGAGCTGGATTATCAGCAATGGCTTCTTTAACTGCTGATACGTTCTTGGCCGAAAGAGGCAGAGAAATGTTTATGGAAGTTACCCGAAGACAGGATTTAATTCGTTTTGGTAAATTCAATAACGCGTGGTGGGAAAAATCTGCTTCTGCAGCATTTAGAAATGTATTCCCTATTCCACAAGAGCAAATCGATGCTAGTGGTGGAAGTTTAACACAAAATCCAGGGTATTAAAGATTAATAAAAAATTAATTAAATTAATAAAAATATAAATTATAGTATTATTTTGTTTAAAACGGGCTATCTAAGGTAGCCCGTTTTATTATTTTTATATATTTGGCAAAAAACTTTGAAAATACAAGTTTATATACTTATTATATTTCTTTATTTCTCTTGTGCTAAAGAGAAAACCATAACTACAACTACGCTTTTCCATTTAAAGGAAAATACAGATATTACATTTTCCAATACATTAGTAGAAACTGAAGATCTTAATCCGTATACCTATAAAAATTTTTATAATGGAGGAGGTGTCGCGCTTGGAGACCTGAATAATGATGGTTTACTGGATATTTATTTTACAGGAAATCTTGTAGATAACCAGCTGTACATAAACAAAGGAAACTGGAGTTTCGAAAACATCACTGATAAGGCAGGTGTAGCTTGTAAAGATGTTTGGTCATCTGGGGTAACGTTTGTAGATATTAACCATGATGGCTTGTTGGATATTTATGTTTGTAAGGCTGGCCCACCAAGTAACAATGATAATAGGCACAATGAGCTGTTTATAAATAATGGAGATCTCACCTTTACAGAACAATCAAAACTTTATGGATTGGATATTACCGGTTTAGCGGTTCAAGCCAATTTTTTTGACTTTGACAAAGACGGCGATTTAGATTGCTACTTATTAAGCAACTCCATAAGATCGGTTGGAAATTACGATTTTATTAAAGATCAAAGAAATACACCAACCAAATCGGGCAATAAATTGTTGCGAAATGATAATGGCTTTTTTGTGGATGTTACTGAAGAAGCCAATATTTATTCTAGTGCCATAGGATTTGGTTTGGGCATTACAGTTAGTGATTATAACAACGATTCTTGGTCCGATATTTTTATTTCAAATGATTTTTTTGAAAGGGATTACCTCTATATCAATCAACAAGACGGTACATTTAAAGAACGTTTAGAGTATCAGTTTGAATCCATTTCAATGGGTTCGATGGGTGCCGATGCCGCCGATTTGAATAACGATTCAAGAATAGATATTATGGTGACCGAAATGTTACCAAAAAGTATAGAAAGACAACGCACCAAAACGCTTTTTGAATCTTGGAACAAATATGATATGGAAGTTAAAAACGGCTACCATTATCAGTTTTCCCGTAACGCCTTGCACAGAAATATGGGTGATGATACCTTTATGGAAGTGAGTAGATTCTCAAATGTAGCCGCCTCAGAATGGAGTTGGGCCTCCTTATTATTTGATGTTGACAATGATGGTTTAAAGGACATCTTTATCAGTAATGGAATTTATAAAGATTTATTGGATAGGGATTATTTAACCTATATGGCCAATGAAGACCAAATAAGAGATATGATAAAAAATGACAAACAGGTCATGAAAAAATTAATGGATCTTATGCCTTCACAACCCGTTCCTAATGTGGCCTATAAAAATCTAGGTGAGTTTCAATTTTCTGAGCAAACTGAACAATGGGGCTTAGGCCAACCAAGTTTTAGTAATGGAAGTGCTTATGGCGATTTGGATAACGATGGTGATTTGGATTTGGTAGTAAACAATGTCAATATGCCAGCGTTTATATATGAGAACACATTAGATACCTCTAAACAAAAAAGTATCACTGTTAAATTAAAGGGTAGTTTAAAAAACACGAAAGCCATAGGAGCAAAAGTTGAAATATATTATGGTTTATCACAATATAATGTTTTGGAAAACTTTCCTTCTAGAGGGTTTGAAAGCTCAGTGCCCAACAATTTACTTTTTGGGGTCGGCAATACGAGTACTTTGGACAGTTTGATAATAAGCTGGCCGACGGGTGGGAAGACTACTGTTAAAAGCTTAAAAACCAATGCAACATATTCATTTGATGCGTCTGATGACAGTGTAAAAAACAGATTAAATAATAAAGAAGCATTTAACTTTAATCCTTTAGTATTAAGTAAAAATCTTTTTAATTTTACACATAGAGAAAATAATTTTATAGATTTTAACAGAGAACAATTATTGCCCGAAATGCATAATAATGAAGGTCCCAATATTGCCACTGCAGATCTAAATCATGATGGAAATCCGGATTTTTATATTGGAGGAGCAAAAGGCCAATCGGGAAAATTATTTATATCCCAAAGCAATCAAACCTATAAAGAAATATCCCAAC
>JBBKXS010000211.1:0-3285 GCA_037969605.1 Flavobacteriaceae bacterium | reverse complement strand
TACTGATATTATTCCTGATGCTCTTCAAGATTGTGTTTATCAACTAACTGAATATTTTGAAGGCAAACGACGAACTTTCGATTTAAAATTAAACCCTGAAGGCACCGATTTTCAAAAACAGGTATGGAACGAACTTCAAAACATTCCATACGGAAAAACCATTTCTTATATAGAGCTTTCCAAAAAACTTGGCGATGTCAAAGCTATTAGAGCTGTTGCTAACGCAAATGGCAAAAATCCGCTTTGGATCATTGTGCCTTGTCACAGAGTAATTGGAAGCGACGGAAGTCTTACAGGATATGCCGGAGGTTTGCATAGAAAACAATGGTTGCTGGAACATGAAAGTCCTTATAAACAAGAGTCTTTGTTTTAATTTAGTTCAACCACCATTAGTTAGATTTAAATCAATAGCCTTTTTATTTCATTAGACTCAACCTAATTTACTATATTTAAAATTCAAAATTAACTTCATGAAATACTCTAAATTTGCTACTTCACTACTGCTTACAATAGCTGTCTTTTACGGACTTAATACAAAGTTAGGATCTGTTCCACCAATTGGTAAATTTTTAGACCCATCACAAGGTGTTTGGCAAAATGAACATGATGAATCCATTACTGGTGATATTCAAATTAATGGACTATCCGATAAAGTCACGGTCCATTATGATGAAAATTTAATTCCTCATATTTTCGCTCAAAATGATCGCGACTTATACAAAGCGCAAGGTTACATAACAGCTAAACACCGTTTATGGCAAATGGAATTCCAAACACACGTTTCGGCTGGTCGATTATCTGAAATAATAGGTGAAAGAACATTAAACTATGACAGATCTCAACGGCGAAAAGGCATGGGCTTTGGTGCCGAAAATGCATTAGAAAAAATGAAAGACGATCATGAAATTTTAGAGTTTTTAGAAGCCTATAGTAATGGCGTCAATTATTATATTAATGAGTTAAATTCAAAAACGCTTCCTGTTGAAAACAAATTTTTAAATTATAAACCTGAGCCATGGTCTGTTAAAAAAACCACATTATTGCTTATGTATATGACGGATATGTTAAGTGGTGAAGAATCAGATTTAGAATACACTAATGCATTGCGTGAGTTTGGTAAAGATCGTTTTGATTTATTATATCCCGATTTCTTTGATTTTAATGAACCTGTAATCCCAACGGAGACTGATTGGGGTTTTATTAATGTAGAAATGACTAAGACACCTCAAGGAGAATTGCCCCTTGACTCCATTTCAGAAATCATGGAAAAACCAGACCCAGATAATGGCAGCAATAATTGGGCTGTTGGTTCTGAAAAATCATACTCTGGTAACCCTATTTTAGCTAATGATCCGCATTTAGGTCTTAATTTACCTTCTATTTGGTTTGTTATGCAATTAGCGACTCCAGAACATAATTCCTATGGAGCAACACTTCCAGGAGCTTTAGGTATTATTTCTGGGTTTAATGCACATATTGCTTGGGGAGAAACCAATGCGACTCGTGATGTTAAAGATTGGTATAAAATTGAATTTAAAGACGAAAGTAGAACCCAATACAAATATGATGGCCAATGGAAAAACACTATAATTAGGCTTGAAGAAATAAAAATTAAAGGAACAGAAACCTTTATAGACTCCGTGTTTTACACACATCATGGTCCAGTAAGTTATGATCACACTTTTAAAGGTAATGGTCAAAAAGTTGGTTATGCTATGAAATGGATGGGTCATGTTGGTGGTAACAATCAGCGTACACTTATCAATTTGAATTCGGCTAAAAATTATGATGACTATATAAACGCACTTAAACATTGGGTTGCTCCAGCTCAAAATTTTGTTTTTGCATCTTCAGAAGGAGATATTGCGCTATGGGTTCAAGGGCAATTTCCAAATAAATGGAAAGGTCAAGGGAAGTTTTTAATGGATGGAAGTAACCCAGAACATGATTGGCAAGGTTTTATACCTCAACAATTTAATGCGCATACCAAAAATCCAGAACGCGGTTTTGTGAGTTCATCTAATCAGCATCCAGTAGATCGATCGTATCCATTTTATGTGTTTAATGATGGTTATGATGCATACAGAAATCGCGTGATAAATGATTTCTTTAGATCAAAAGAAAAGTTTACAATTCAAGATTTTAAAAATTTACAAAACAATAACTTCAATAGAAAAGCTTCAGAACTATTACCGTATATGTTTGAACATATGGAAATATCTTCATTAACTGAAGAAGAAAAACAAATATTAAACACCATTAAAGCTTGGAATTTCTATAGCGAGGCAGATCAATTAGCTCCAAGCATTTGGGATTTGTGGTGGAAAAAATTATATGCAATAACTTGGGATGAATACAATAACCAAGATATAGCACTAGAAACTCCTTTTATTTATCAAACAATATCTATGTTAAAAAATAATCCAGATGATGCTTTTATGGATATCGTTGAAACTCCTAAAAAAGAGACATCAAAAGATTTGTTTTTGATTACGTTTAAGGAAACGGTAAAAGAACTCATTAATTGGAAGGAAAAAAACGGCAACTATAATTGGAGTGATTATAAAGGCACTTATGTTGGTCATTTATTGCAAGGTTTACCGGCGTTTTCAAGATTCAATTTGCCAATTGGTGGTGATAAAAATACGGTAAATGCTGCAGATAAAAATTGGGGGCCTTCATGGCGTATGATTGTCGAAATGACTTCGCCTCCAACCGCTTTAGGCATATATCCTGGTGGACAATCTGGAAATCCTGGTAGTAAATATTATGACAATTTTATAGACCAATGGGCCGCAGGAGAGTATTTCAATGCCCTATTTATACAAGACTCTAATAATACTGACGGAATTATTGCCACACAAACTTTAACACCAAAACTATGAACAAAAACATAATCAACTTTATTGCTACAATAGTAATTGCGTTAATACTTTCGCGATTTTTACCTTGGTGGTCTATAATGGTTGCGGGTTTTACTGCAGGTTTGTTTTTTAGCATAAAAAAGAGCGCAGTGTTTATAGTCCCTTTTTGGCTATTGCTCTATTTTGGATGGTTTATGCTTTTTGGTTAGGTAATGCTAATGATTTTACACTTGCTAAAAAAATCGCAGTTTTATTGCCGTTAAGTGGCAATCCTTACTTCCTTGTCTTGGCAACTGGATTAATAGGTGGAATTGCGGCTGGTATTGCTGGAGTTTTTGGCAAACAGTGCTCCACTTTATTAGTAAAGAAAAAATAATTTGTAATTAAAATGATATCAAAACTCAATCTTGAAAATATTTTG
>JBBKXS010000210.1:0-5645 GCA_037969605.1 Flavobacteriaceae bacterium | reverse complement strand
AAAAAAAGTAAAAGGGACTTTGCATTGGGTCTCCATAAAACATGCTATAAAAGCAGAAGTAAGGGAATATGATAGGCTTTTTGTTGATGAATCTCCTGATGCCTATCCAGATAAAGATTTTATGGAATTCATTAACCCAGAATCTTTAAAAACCAAAGTGGCTTACGTAGAACCAAGTTTAAATGATGCAAAAGCAGGGGACAGGTTTCAGTTTCAACGGATTGGTTATTTCAATGTGGATCATGATTCTACGTCTACACAACTTGTTTTTAACAAAACCGTGGGCTTAAGAGATTCTTGGGAAAAGAAGAAACCAATAAAAGTTAATACCCAGGGCCAACAAGAAAGGCCCTCACAACCACAACGAAGAGCCATTGATTTAATTCAACAACTTGGAAAAAAGTATACCAATTTACCTGTAGCAAAACAACAAAAGGCAAAAAGAGAAATTCAATCGCTTGCCGCAAATGTTTCTTATGAAGAACTTCAACCGCTTTTTGGTACAGCAGTGAAAAAGGTGGGTACGCGAATTGCCGCCTTGATTACTCTTAAATCCCTTTTAGAAAATGGTCAAAAAAGGAATCAAGACATTGATGAGTTTATAGCTAAGGCTCTTCAAGATCAAGACGAATTATTGGTTTCAGAAGCCAAAAGCCTTGAGGTTTAAGCAGTCAGAAAACGTTAAAAGTTTAAAAACCAATATTTTTTAGATTATATTTAACACACTAACTAATACATATTAATTATGGAATTTAATATTTTGGCAATTTTAACTGCTGGTGTATCAGCATTGGTTGTTGGGTTTATTTGGTATAACCCCAAAGTTTTTGGAAATGCCTGGATGAAATCTGCCGGTTTATCTGAAGAGCAACTTAAAGGAGGCAGCATGGCAAAGATTTTTGGGCTTGCGCTCTTATTTGCGATTATGTTGGCCTTTTCTTTACAAGGCATGACGATTCACCAAATGGGAGCCTTTAGTATGGTTGGAGGAGACGTTGAAAACGCCCTCCCTTCTTATCAAGCCTTTATGGATGACTATGGAAATGCATTCAGGACTTTTAAGCACGGCGCATTTCATGGGGCCCTAGCCGGAATCTTTATAGCCTTACCCATTTTAGGCACCAATGCGCTTTTTGAACGTAAAGGGGCGAAATACATATTTATAAATAGTGGCTATTGGATTGTTACCTTAGCTATTATGGGCGGAATTATTTGCGCATGGAAATAACAACAAGCTAAATAAAAAAACTTATAAAGACTGAGAACTTCGTGTTTCAGTCTTTTCTTTTTGTCTTGATACATTTTAAAATTTACTCTTCTTATAAGCAACTTCCTTTATCATGGGACAATATTGCGAAGCATGATATTATGTTGACAATACCCTATTTAAAAGCCCTAGAACAAGCGCTTCCCAATAATATCACATTATATTATATAGGAGTGTTTAATGAAAACAAAATAGTCGGCGTAGCCCTTGTAGAGCGCGTACGACTCTACCTTAAAGACATGTTCAGAAAAAGTTCTCCTTCAGCCGTTAAAACGTTTTTCAGAGATATTATTTCCACAGTTTTAAAAGGAAATGTTTTAGTAGTTGGTAACCTCACGCATACAGGTCAACACGGGATATGTTTTATGAGTAAAGAAATAAACCCTAAAGAATATTTAGAGACGATTTTAAAAGCAGCCACAGCACTTAAAAATCAGATTAAAAAGGAAAGCGGAAAAACCATTAGGGTTGTTATGTTAAAGGATTATTTTTTAAACGATGACATTCATTCTGCGATAAAGGTTTTGCAATCTGAAAATTTTAACCGGGTCGTGGTTCAGCCCAACATGGTCCTTCACATAAATCCGAATTGGGCTAAAATGGAAGATTATATTATCAGTCTCAATAAAAAATATAAAGATAGATACAAGCGAGCAAGAACAAAATTTGGTAGTATTGAACGACGTGAGCTGGATATTCAAGTTATTGAACGTGATTCAAAACTACTCCACTCTCTTTACATGAATGTTTCAGATAATGCAAAATTTAACACGTTTATTCTCCCAGAACACCATTTTTACAGCTTAAAGAAAGAGCTTCAAAAGAACTTTAAGGTTTTTGGATATTTTTCCGAAAACGAATTGATAGGTTTTTATTCGCTGATTTTAAATCATGAAGTTTTGGAAACATACTTTTTAGGATATGATTCGGAACATCAATACACCAATCAACTTTATTTAAACATGCTATATGATATGCTCGATTTTGCTATGATGAACAAATTTACTTTTGTTGTATACGCACGCACGGCAATGGAAATAAAAAGTTCTGTAGGCGCTAAGCCAATAGACATGGTTATGTATATGAAACACACAAGTAGCCCAGTTAATTCGTTATTAAAACAGACATTCAACTTCATGAAACCTAATCAAAAGTGGGAGGAAAGACATCCTTTTAAATAGGCTATTTTGAGATTTTTTTGTATTTTAAAGAGGAATTATTAAAGGGTCATTATCATGAACACTGTTAAAATACTTCTCACAGAAATATCACAATTTATAGAAGAAATAGAAACCAATTACCCCGAAATCTATCAATATTTAGATGAAAACCCTATGACCATACCCAATATGGAACACCCAAAAATTGGTGCCGAAGAATTGGAAAACTATTTAGAAAGCCTACGGGATTTATTGGATAAATACCAGAAAGGCTTAATGCAAAAGCCTCATTAGTGATCTTGAGCTAGGGTTTAGATACAAATTAGATTTTATGTTTTCTTTTTGTCTTTACCTTGTTTCATAGCTTCACCAATTTGGTTGCTGGCAGTAAAACTGGCTACCATATCGTTTAACATATTACTTCCAGCTTGCGGTGAATTCGGTAATAAAATTAAATTACTGTTAGTGTGTTGACCGATTGATTGAAGCGTATCATAATGTTGAGTAACAACAATTAAGGCTGAAGCTTCTTGAGAGTTGATACCCACCTTGTTTAACACTTCTACAGATTCTTCCAGCCCTCGGGCAATTTCACGCCTTTGATCTGCTATACCCTGACCCTGTAAGCGCTTGCTTTCGGCTTCGGCTTTTGCTTTTTCTACAATTAAAATACGTTGTGCGTCACCTTCGTATTGAGCCGCTGTTTTTTCTCTATCTGCTGCATTAATCCTGTTCATGGCATTTTTTACCTGCTGATCGGGATCAATATCAGTAACAAGTGTCTTAATAATGTCAAACCCATAGTCGGACATGGCGTCATTAAGCTCTGCTTTTACGGCCAGAGCAATATCGTCTTTTTTCACAAAAACATCATCCAACTTCATTTTTGGAACTTCGGCACGCACCACATCAAAGACATAGGATGTAATCTGTTCATGGGGGTAATCTAATTTATAAAAAGCGTCGTAAACCTTGTCTTTAATCACCATATACTGAACCGAAACTTTCAATCTCACAAAAACATCATCCAACGTTTTGGTCTCGATAATAACATCCAATTGTTGAATCTTTAAACTTAAACGCCCAGCGATCCTGTCAACCAAAGGGATTTTTAATTGAAGCCCAGATTGCCTAATACTGTTATATCTGCCAAACCGCTCAATAATGGCTGCGGTTTGCTGTTTCACTATAAAGAATGAGGATACTAAAATAATAAGTCCCAAAAAGATAATTGGCAAGAGAATAAATTGACCCATAATACGGTTTTTAATGTTTTAAAATTTCTGATTACTAAATTAAGCTATATTTTCTCTAAACTAACACACAGCGAAAAGAAAATCATAGTGTAAATATTTAATGAACATTCTTGTTTATTATAAAAATTTACATAGGTTTGCCCTATTCCCAAAATGAGAAGCATGCAGCAAAAATCGATTTTATTATTAGTAGCATTAAGCATAGCGTTTGTTACACATGTACAAAGTCAGATCAGATCCTATGACATAGTGAATGGATTTGGAATCCAGGCAGGGATCACCAAATTTGATATCATTACAAATAATTTTGAAACGCAAAGCAATACGGGTTGGTTAGGAGGACTTTCGGCCACGGTGGACATTCCAAATCGCTGGTATAATGTGAGCTATAGCATTCAATTTTCAGAAAATAATGTTGATATTTTTGGACGCCAAAACAGTATAGGCGCAAGCGTTGAGCCCATAGAATTTAAAATGTACACCGTACAAGTAGCATTATTGGCACATATAAAAATTATTGGTAGTAATGTAACCTTGGACGCGGGTCCAATGCTTCAATATAACAGTGAACTTGAACTGAATGACAAAGATCAATCCGATTATATTTTGAGCAATTACAACAATTTAATTGCTGATGATATCAAAAGCATAAATCAATTTAACGTTGATGGTACAATAGGCTTAACTGCAGGCTATGATAGTTTTAAGCTCAAGGCACAGTACATCTATGGTTTTACAAATACACTTAACAAATTGAACAATAAGGACCTGGATACTTCTGGGAGCGATGAAACAAGGTTCAAGGGAAATCAATCCATATTAGCATTTACCGCAATGTTTAGTTTTTAGGGTGCAGATATTAAATAATTACAAGGTATTTAATAAATTTTCGATGCGCTTTAGAGTCTCATCTTTACCTATTAAAAACATAATTTCAAATACATCAGGACCCTGTAAATCTCCCACCAACGCTAAGCGCAAGGGCATCATAACTTTACCAAATCCAATATTGCTTGAGGTTATCCAGCCTTTAATTTTATCTTGAAGATTTTCGATGGAAAAAACAGCAATTGAGTGTATTTGGTTTTTCACTTCACCTAAAATTGCATTGGTATCTTCCTTTATTGCTTTTTTAGAAGCTTTGTCATCATATGAATTTGGCGAATCAAAGAAGTAATGGCTCAATCCCCAAAAATCATCAATAAATGTAGCGCGCTCTTTAATTATACTCACGACAAGTGAAATAAATTCCACGTCAATATTGCCTAATTCCGGCCTTAAAGATCTAAAAACCTTGGCCAGTTCATCGTTGCTTTGGTTTTGCATATAATGGTGATTATACCAACTGATTTTATCAGGATCAAAACGAGCACCGGCTTTATGAACGCGCTCTAATTCAAAAACCTCCGCAAGTTCTTCTAAACTAAAAAGTTCTTGTTCTGTTCCTGGATTCCAACCCAAAAAGGCCAAAAAATTCACTACAGCTTCAGGGAAATATCCTTCTTCTCTATATCCCTTTGACACTAGTCCAGTTAGTGGGTCTGTCCAATCTAAAGGAAACATAGGGAAGCCTAACTTATCACCATCGCGCTTACTTAATTTTCCCTTACCCGTTGGTTTTAAAATAAGGGGTAAATGAGCGAATTCAGGTTTTGTCCAGTTAAAAGCGTCATATAATAGATAATGTAAAGCCAATGAAGGAAGCCATTCTTCTCCACGTATAACGTGTGTAATTTCCATTAAATAATCATCTACAATATTGGCAAGGTGATAGGTTGGCATGCCGTCACTTTTAAACAATACTTTATCATCTAAAATGTTGCAATCTATAGAAATCTCTCCTCTTACAATATCAGATAATTGCAAAATTTGATCTTGAGGAGATTTAAATCGAATCACATAATCTTCCTCAGCGTCTAATTTATCTTGAATTTCTTTGGGTGACAAACATAAAGAGTTTTT
>JBBKXS010000209.1:0-10127 GCA_037969605.1 Flavobacteriaceae bacterium | reverse complement strand
GTCATCAATTGCAAATAATCTATCACAATCAATTTGATTCCGTATTGGGAAGACAAACGTCTGGACTTAGCACGTAAGTCGAAAATTGAAAGTGATGGTGTATCATCAATGAACAAGGGTGCTTTTTCCAATGTTTTTACCTTAACATTAAGCATCTCCCACTCATGTTTTTCAAGTCTACCAGTTCTTAATTTTTCTGAAGACAAGCCCGTTTCACTGGAAATTAAACGGGTTATCAATTGTACCGATGACATCTCCAACGAGAAAAATGCCACCGGTATATTTTGGTTGACCGCAATGTTTCTTGCCATCGATAAGGTCAAGGCTGTTTTGCCCATCCCAGGGCGGGAAGCAACAATAATCAAATCACTCTCTTGCCATCCTGATGTCAATCTATCCAATTTTGTAAATCCAGAGGGAATTCCACTCAACCCTTCTTTATTGGAAATATCCTCAATTTTCTTTTTGGCTTGAATCACCAAACTTTGAGCCGTTTCGGTTGATTTTTTAATATTGCCTTGTGTGACCTCATAAAGTTTGGCTTCGGCATTGTCCAACAAATCGAAAACGTCTTTGGTTTCGTCGTAAGAATCTTCAATAATTTCGTTTGAAATTTTAATTAAACTTCTTTGAATATATTTCTGCAAAATGATGCGAGCATGAAACTCAATATGGGCAGAAGATGAGACCCTTTGTGTCAGTGAAATGAGGTAAAAATCGCCACCTATCAATTCAAGCTTTCCATCTTTTTTAAGTTGACTGGAAACCGTTAATAAGTCAACGGGCTCACTGTTTTCGAATAATTTAAAAATAGCCTCAAATATATTTTTATGCGCATCTTTATAAAAAGCCTCAGGGCTTAAAATATCGATAACCTCGTCAACCCCTTTTTTATCAATCATCATAGCACCCAATACAACTTCTTCTAAATCAATAGCTTGAGGAGGTATTTTTCCTTTTTCCAGACTAATTATCGTGCTTTTATCCACTTTATAGCCTTGTATTTGGTTGGGTTGTTTCATGGTTGCGAATGTAAAAAAATTGCTTATAAAAGTTACTGTTTTAAAAATTTCAATCTTAACAAATCTTCAACAATTTAACTGTTCATAACTTGAATATATTGTTAATAGCCATAAAAAAAACCGAAGTTGAAAGCTTCAGTTTTCTTTAAGTCCTGATTCCAATTGGATTAACCTTTGAAAACTCCCATGTTGGCATATTTATCCATCCGTTCTTTGACCAAATCGTTTGGTGATAAGTTTTTCAACTCATTGTAGCATTTAATAATGGTATCCCTAACGGCAATAAATGCAGCTTCTCTGTCATAATGGGCCCCACCAATTGGCTCCTTAATAATACCATCTACCAAGTTTAATTTTTGCATATCTATAGCAGTTAACTTTAAAGCTTCTGCAGCCTGCTCTTTGTATTCCCAACTACGCCATAAAATAGAAGAACATGATTCTGGAGAAATAACTGAATACCAAGTATTTTCCATCATCAACACCCGATCTCCAACACCAATACCCAATGCACCACCAGAGGCACCTTCACCAATAATAACACAAATAATTGGAACTTTTAAACGAGTCATTTCCAAAATATTACGGGCAATTGCTTCGCCTTGGCCACGCTCTTCAGCTTCGAGTCCTGGATAGGCTCCTGGAGTATCAATTAAGGTCAGCACTGGAATGTTAAACCTTTCGGCTGATTTCATCAATCTCAAGGCTTTTCTATAACCTTCAGGATTGGACATGCCAAAATTTCTGTATTGTCTAGTTTTAGTATTGTAGCCTTTTTGTTGACCAATCACCATATAACTCTGGTCACCAATTTTACCTAAACCACCGATCATTGCCTTATCGTCTTTTACGTTTCTATCGCCGTGTAATTCTAAAAATGTTTCCCCGAAAAGTGCTCTAATGTGGTCTAAAGTATAAGGTCTGTTTGGATGTCTTGAAAGCTGAACGCGCTGCCAAGCACTAAGGTTTTTGTAAATATGGTTTTTGGTTTCAATTAGTTTCTTTTCAATTTTCTTACAAGTTTCAGTAACGTCCACTTCACTTTCTTCACCTATGACTTGACATTTTTCTAATTGTTCCTGGAGTTCTTTAATTGGAAGTTCAAAATCTAAATATTCCATTTAAACTTAATTTTAGTTAGTGCACAAACCTACGTAAATTTTTCATTTTAAATTATGAAAAAACATGAAATGTAAGTTATTGATACAGTAAATCAAAATTAACGATTATCACCGAAACAATAAAAATTTTGATAAGGTTTGTTTTACACAAGGGCTTTCTTTTGCCGTCTTTTATAGTTCTTAAAAATCCCATCCATTAAGAGAGTAGATAAAATTAAAATGGCCCCCAAATAAAATTTAGGACTCATAATTTCTGTTTCTGGAAAAAGAAAAAGGGCGAGAATAATTCCATAAACTGGTTCTAAATTATAGGACAAAACCACCGTATAGGGGCTTAAATGTTTCATGACATTTACAGCACCAATAAAAGCATAAGCAGTACAAATGCTTGCTAAAATGAAGATATATATCCAGTCAGAAAGCGATAAAATAAAAAATGAAACTTCGAAGCCTCCTTTAAAAATCAATAGAAATAGACTAATAAAAACAATACCACCTATAAATTCATAAAATGAAATTACCGAAGCCCTATATGATTTAACAAACTTTCCATTTAAAACTGCAAAAATGGAGGAAAACATAGCACAAGAAATTCCTAGGAGTATACCATTAATGTATCTAATTTCACTTTGAGTAATTAAAAATACCCCAATAATAACAATGATTCCAAATACAATCTCATACCAAACTATACGTCTTTTAAAAATTAACGGTTCTATAAACGAGGCAAAAAATGCACCAGTTGAAAACATGGCCAAAGTGATTGAAACATTGGATTGGTTTATGGCTTCAAAAAATGTGATCCAATGTAATGCGATAATAATTCCAGCAACAAAAAATTTGAATTTCGCTTTGTTGCTAACAATAATTTTTAATTTGATTATTTTAATATAAAAGAGCATGATGATTGCAGCAATTAGCATACGGAACCATACTAATGGGATTGAACCTATAGAGATGAGTTCACCTAAAATAGCTGTAAATCCAGCAATGAAAACTAAAAAATGAAGCTGTAAATAATGTTTTAGTTTAGCGTTTGGCATTGTAAAGCAGATATATGGCTAAAATACCAAAAACAAGATTAGGAAACCATACGGCTATCAAAGGTGGAAAATCAGATTGTTCGGCCATAACTCCAAACACTTTGTCAAAAAACACATAGACCATGGCAATGCTAATTCCAAAAGCAAGATTGACTCCCATACCTCCGCGACGTTTTATAGACGATACGGCTACAGCAATTATGGTCAGTATAAAGACTGAAACGGGCAAGCTCCACTTTTTATATTTTACCACTTCATACCTTCCAATATTAGATGAGCCACGCTTTTTTTCCTTTTCAATGAAATTATTGAGTTCACCATATTGAAGCGTTTCAGCGATATATTCAACTGGAGTAAGATCATCCAAATCAAAGGTAAAAAGTGTATCTTTTAGGCGTTGACTTTCAATAATGTCATTGTCCTCACCAATGGTCCGTTTAATGTAATTAATAAGCCTATAAGTGGAGTCATTTTCTATATATCTTATATTATTGGCAGATAGCTTATATTTAAGCACGTTGTCTTCAAAATGCTCCAAAGTAAAGTAGTTTCCACTTTTATTTTTAACATCAAAATTACTGACATAGATATAATCATTGTCATTGATTTGTCTGAAGACGTTATTAGTCTGTAAAATGTCTTTTTGATTGCTTAAATATTTATAAATAAATTGATTATATCCTTTACTTGCCATTGGAGTAAGGTATAAGCCAAGCACTAATGCCACTATTGCTATAACAGTTGCACCTATCATATAAGGCCTTAAAAATCTTGAGAAAGAAACCCCAGAACTTAAAAATGCCACAATTTCGGTATTGTTTGCCAGTTTGGATGTAAACCAGATGACCGACAAAAAAAGGAAAATGGGAAACAGGAGGTTTGCAAAATAAATAGTAAAATCC
The DNA here is from genome assembly GCA_037969605.1 of Flavobacteriaceae bacterium. Classification (GTDB taxonomy): domain Bacteria; phylum Bacteroidota; class Bacteroidia; order Flavobacteriales; family Flavobacteriaceae; genus Geojedonia. The sequence continues at coordinate 6,039 of JBBKXS010000209.1, read as the reverse complement.
AAATAGTAAAGTGCAACGGCTGAAAATGGAACTTCTTTTTCAAGAATCCTACCAATTTTTTCAGCAAGATTTACAGTTATTCCTATAGGAATAAACAGCAACAACATCATTAGAAATGTAAATATATAGCGCTTGAGTATGTACCAATCCAGTATTTTCATTTTTTACAAACGCTTATCCATTTGTTTAACCATATCATTCTTCCATGTCTTAAAATCTCCTGCTAATATATGTTTTCTTGCTTCGCGAACCAACCATAAATAAAACCCAAGATTATGAATGCTAGCAATTTGCTTCCCAAGCAATTCTTTAACCGTAAAGAGATGATGTAAATAAGCTTTACTATATTCAGTATCAACAAAAGTAATGGCCATCTCATCAATGGGTGAAAAATCATCTTCCCATTTTTTGTTTTTGATGTTAATCGTTCCATGAGCTGTAAACAACATGCCATTTCTTGCATTTCGCGTTGGCATGACACAATCGAACATATCGATTCCTAACGCAATATTTTCAAGAATATTGATTGGAGTACCCACACCCATTAAATATCGGGGCTTGTCTTCGGGTAAAATGGCACATACAACTTCAGTCATTTCATACATATCTTCAATGGGTTCGCCTACCGATAATCCTCCAATGGCATTTCCTTCTGCCCCTGCATTAACAATATATTCAGCAGATTGAATTCTTAAATCTTTATAAGTACTGCCTTGAACTATTGGAAAAAATGCTTGGCTATGCCCATATTTGTATGGTAATTTTTCAAGATGGTTAATGCAACGATCCAACCAGCGATGTGTCATATTCATGGAGCGCTTCGCATAATTATAATCACATGGATATGGTGTACATTCATCAAATGCCATAATAATGTCGGCACCTATACTACGTTGAATTTCCATCACATTTTCTGGAGTAAAAACATGATAACTTCCATCGATATGCGATTTGAATTTAACTCCTTCCTCTTTAATTTTTCTATTGGCTGAAAGCGAATATACTTGGTAACCTCCAGAATCGGTCAAGATATTTCGATCCCAATTCATAAATTGATGTAAGCCTCCTGCCTGTTCTAAAATTGGTGTTTGCGGACGTAAATATAAGTGGTAGGTATTTCCAAGAATAATATCGGGGTTGATGTCGTCTTTAAGTTCCCGTTGATGAACGCCCTTTACCGATCCTACAGTACCCACCGGCATAAAAATCGGGGTTTCAATGGCTCCGTGGTCGGTTGTAATTACTCCTGCCCTAGCCTTACTTTGGGTATCTTTTGCCTTTAATTCAAATTTCATATTCAAAAAATCGTCAGTTGGCAAAGATAATTATCTCATCCCATTAAGGTCTTAAACAACTAATAAATTTCTTTGACCTAAATTTCAATACTTCGCATGAAATAATACAACCTCCTCAAAATGTTAGCAAAACGCAATAATTCGTTAATAAATGAGCCTCAACTCTTTTTTTAAGTCTATTTAAAACTTTACTTTTGTGGCTGAAAAAAATAACGCGATATACATGTCAAATACACAACAATTAGAAGCATTGGTTACCCAAGTTCGTAGGGACATTTTACGAATGGTACATAAAGTAAACTCGGGGCACCCAGGAGGTTCTTTGGGTTGTACAGAATTTTTTGTAGCCCTATATAATGTGATTATGGACCGTAAACAAGGGTTTAATATGGATGGCATTGGCGAAGACATTTTCTTTTTGTCCAATGGGCATATCTCCCCTGTCTTTTATAGTGTTCTGGCAAGATCGGGCTATTTTCCAGTTAAAGAACTAAACACCTTTAGAATGATCGATTCACGCCTGCAAGGACATCCAACAACCCATGAGGGATTGCCTGGTGTTAGGGTTGCTTCTGGGTCGCTAGGTCAAGGTATGTCGGTGGCGCTTGGTGCTGCACAAGCAAAAAAATTAAATAAAGACCCACATTTGGTGTATAGTTTACATGGCGATGGCGAATTACAAGAAGGTCAAAATTGGGAAGCCATAATGTATGCTTCAGCTAAAAAAGTAGATAATATAATTTCGACCGTTGACTTAAATGGTCAACAAATTGATGGTGCCACAGATGATGTATTGCCTATGGGAAGCATTAAAGCAAAGTTTGAAGCGTTCGGTTGGGATGTATTAGAAATTAACGACGGTAATAACCTAGGCGCTATTATTAAAGGAATGGCCGAAGCAAAATCTAAAACGGGCAAAGGGAAACCTGTTTGTGTTTTATTAAAAACAGAAATGGGAAATGGTGTTGACTTTATGATGTATACTCATGCATGGCATGGCAAAGCTCCAAACGACGAACAATTAGCTATTGCCTTGGCTCAAAATCCTGAAACTTTAGGAGACTACTAACCACACTAAAATTGCAAAAAATGAAAATATATACCTATACAGAAAAAAAAGATACAAGAAGTGGTTTTGGAGCTGGTTTAGCTGAACTTGGGAGAACCAATCCTAATGTGGTTGCACTATGTGCCGATCTGGTTGGCTCTCTTAAAATGGATGAATTTATTAAAGAAAATCCTGATCGATTCTTTCAGGTTGGTGTTGCAGAGGCTAACATGATGGGTATTGCAGCTGGAATGACCATTGGAGGCAAAATACCTTTTACCGGTACATTCGCGAATTTTTCTACGGGGCGTGTTTATGATCAAATACGTCAATCCATTGCATACTCAGGAAAGAATGTTAAAATATGTGCATCGCATGCTGGATTGACTTTAGGAGAAGACGGTGCTACACATCAAATTCTTGAAGATATTGGCTTGATGAAAATGCTTCCGGGAATGACGGTTATCAATCCTTGTGATTATAACCAGACCAAAGCAGCAACCATTGCAATTGCGGAACATAAAGGACCAGTTTATTTGCGCTTCGGTAGACCTTCTGTACCTATTTTTACTCCAGAAGATCAAACCTTTGAAATTGGTAAGGCCATAAAATTTACCGATGGAAACGATGTTACCATAATTGCAACAGGGCATTTGGTCTGGGAAGCATTAGAAGCTTCTAAAGTACTTTACGACAAAGGCATTTCTGCTGAAGTGATCAATATCCATACTATAAAACCACTTGATAAAAAAGCTATTTTAGATTCTGTTTCCAAAACAGGATGTGTTGTTACTGCCGAAGAACATAATTATCTTGGTGGCTTGGGAGAAAGTGTAGCTCGAGTTCTTTCACAAAACAAACCGACACCTCAAGAATTTGTTGCAACCAATGACACCTTTGGCGAGTCTGGTACTCCTGCACAACTAATGAATAAATATGGTTTAAATAGTCAAGCGATCGTAAAAGCGGTAGAAACAGTCTTGAAAAGGAAATAATATTTGTTTGGCAACGTTTTTGATATTATCAAATCAAATCTTAAAAACGAATATTATGAAAAGTTTGAAAAACTTATATGAACTCTTAAACAATAAGGGTCATTTAAGTAAAAAATTGATTGTTAGCACAGTATTAATTGCATTCATAAGCTTAGCAGCTTCAGCACAAAAAGGTTCTAGTTTTGGTATTAAAGGGGGATTAAATTATAACGCCAATGGTGATTATTTTGAGTCTATAAGTTCCAATGCCGAACATCCAGACCGTAACGTTGGATTCCATTTAGGATTCTTCGGAAAAATTGGTAATAGAGTATTTTTTAGACCAGAATTTATCTATACCAACACCAAAAGTGAGTACAATAATGGCGATTTTAAAATGCAAAAATTGGATGCTCCCATGTTAGTTGGTTTCAAAGTTCTAGGTCCAATTAATGTTTTTGCTGGTCCATCGTTTCAATATATCTTAGACACTGATTTTGACGGCATTAATATTAACGATGTTGAAAAAGATTTAACTGTAGGTTTAAATTTTGGTATTGGATTGACCCTAAATGATGTAGGAATTGATTTACGATATGAACGCGGCTTTAATCAGAATGAAGCCAACTTTATAGACAATAATTTTGGCAGTGGTGCTTCCAGTAGAATTGATACGCGACCAGATCAACTTATTTTGAGTTTATCGGTGAAATTATAGAATTTTAAATCTCAATAACAATAAAAGGCTCGACATAATGTTGAGCCTTTTTTATTATAATAATCTATAGTTAATAACTTGTTAATACTCTAAATCTACTTCAGCTTTTTCCCAACGAATTATTCATTATTTTTCAAAATAATTATATTATTCTATAACCAATGTTAATCCCTTTCAAATGAATATAAAATTACCATCCAAAATCTATTCCAAATCTGTTTTTCTTTTTTTCTTGCTTCTCTTTAGTTTTTATGCTTTTAGCCAGGGTACTTTAGAAGTAAGTGGTAATGGAAACATTATTCCCAAAGGTTCTTCCACAACAAGTACTTCCAACTTTACTAATTTTGGCAATGTAGAAGTCGGCACGAACAAAAGCAACATTTTTGTGCTCGATAATACAGCCGGAGGTGGAAGTCCAAACAGACGATTAAACAACATTTTGGTCTCTATTTCGGGTTCGTTAGCATTTACTCCTGTTAGCTCAAGTCTCGGTTCCCTAAAAGGAAGCGATACCCCAATTAATCATCTTATTAGATTCACTCCAACTTCTAGTGGTTTAAAAACAGCAACAGTTACCATTACTTTTGCGAACGGTACGAACTCGCCATACACTTTTGTAATTCAAGGAACTGGTACTGATCCTCAACCTGAAATTAATATTACTGGCTTAGGAAATTCTATAGCAGATGGAGATTCTACGCCATATGTAAATGATGATACAGCTTTTGGTACCGTACCAGTCGGTGCTTTAACTAACCACATATTTACAATACAAAATGTGGCAAGCTCAACAACAAGTCTTATTATCAGTAACAATGGAAGTGGCATTACACTATCTGGTGGATCAGGATATTTCAGTGTTAATTCCGAACCCCCTCAAAATAGTGTCATCACTGGGGGCAATAGCCTTACCTTCTCAATTGATTATATTCCATTAACTGCTGGAACCCATACGGCAACCCTAAGTATTGATAATAATGATAGTAACGAAAATCCTTATAATTTCACCATTCAGGGCACAGCCATAATACCAGTTCCAGAAATAGAAGTTCGAGGAAATGGAATTGTGATTAATGATGGAGACACTACACCGTCATCAAGTGATGATACAAATTATGGAACTGTAAATATTGGTTCTCAACTCTCAAAAACATTTACTATAAACAATATTGGAACTGAAATTTTGAATATTTCCAATATCACTTTATCAAATTCAGTAAACTTTTCGTTTTCTGGAGCATCTTATAGTACGCCTATCGCTGCCGGATTTAGTACAACTTTCACTGTTGCGTATTCGGCCAATACTATAGGAACCCAAACATCTATAGTGACTATTGATAATGATGATTCCAATGAAAATCCATATACATTTACAATCCAAGCTACTGCGGCTGATGTAACCTATACTCCAGTGACCAGCGGTCCCGATTGGACAGTAACGAACTTAACTTCGAATTTACAACTCAACAATCCAAATACGATAATTTATGGACCAGATAATTATTTATGGATTACAGAACGCGTCGGTAAAAAAGTCGTGAAAATTGACCCTGTACTAGGTGGTACAAAAACAACGATGTTAGATCTAACAAGTGTTGTTTACCAAACTGGCGGTCAGGATGGTCTGATGGGTATGGCCGTTCATCCCGATCTGTATAATAATATTAATACAATTACAAACAATTATGTGTATTTAGCTTATACTTATAATTCAGGTGGAAGAAAATTAAGAATTGCTCGCTATACCTATAATGTAGGTAGCGGTACTTTAAATAGTGGGAGTGCAACAACAATACTTGAAGGATTTGACGCTAGTAACGACCATAACTCCGGAAAACTTCAGATTGGTCCAGATATGAAATTATATTACACTGCTGGAGATCAAGGTTATAACCAATTTGCTAATGCGTGTATGGAAATTAGGGCGCAATACTTGCCGACTAGTGGAGGACAGACCCAAACTTCAATTGCTGATAAGGCTGAATACAAAGGAAAAATTTTAAG
>JBBKXS010000208.1:0-2630 GCA_037969605.1 Flavobacteriaceae bacterium | reverse complement strand
CGTTGACGGCACCGCCAACGCCGCCGACCTGAGCGCAGCGTTCGGGATCGAGTTCTACGACGAACGCAACGGTGTCGGCCGCGGGTCGCTGTCCATCCCCCTGTCCGTGCCGGCCACTGAACAGTTGAGGTAACGGCCGGGGGTGATCTCGGCGGCGGCGGCCACGGACAGGGGGATCGACAGCGACCCACGGCCGACACCGTTGCGTTCGTCGTAGAACTCGATCCCGAACGCTGCGCTCAGGTCGGCGGCGTTGGCGGTGCCGTCAACGTTCAGAAGTGACGCGGTGACCTCACGCGGGTATGTCACGCGAACGCCCCGGCCGGGATCGACAACAACAGTTGTCCCTGCCAGATCGCCTGGTTCCCCAACGACAACGACTGTTTGCGGATGCCGGTGACATGCACGTTCGCGGTGCGTTGTGTGGCACCGCCGGGCGGGTCCCATGTCGCGGCCCGGGTCCCGGTCGACGACACGACGGGGGCGACGACGTTCGTCATCAGGTACGCCAAGTTGTTGAACAGCCCGAGGGTGTGATCGGCGGTTGGGGTGCCGGTTTCGTCGACGTCACCGACGACGATCAGTCCGAGTTCGTGTGTGGTGACCGTGGTCCGGCGCCGGTACGCGATCACCCCGGTCGACCCGGGCAGGGTGCGGTCCTCACCGCGTTGTTCGACGAGGGTGAGGAGGTCGAACAGGCTGCCGTCACCTTCCTCGTCACCTCCGGCCATCCACGCGGCGCGGTTCATCGAAATGCCGCCGATGGTGAGGACACCGTCGCAGTCGAAGCCTGACAGTCCTGCCACGATCCGTCATCCTAGGTGGTTCATCGGACGGGGACCGGGTAGCCGCTGTAACGTCCGGTCTTCGCCACCTGCTGCTGCCGGACGACTTCGATGGCTGTGGCACGGGTGTCGGTGGAGCCCGTCAGGTTGATGTTCGTGACCGAACCGTCCTTGATCGTGATCTGCGACGCGGCCGCCTGCACAGCCGACGGGGAGAACGGGGTCGGCTGCTGAGCCTGGTTGAGTGCCTGCTGGGCCAACTGGACGAGCGGGGACTGTTGGGCGTCGGAAACCGCCTGATTACTGGCCTCCCCGAGCAGAGTGGCCCGGAGCTGGCCGGTGATCCCCGCCTCGTCGAACGCCGCCTCCAGGGCGGAACGAACCTGGTCACCGGAGAACGCGACGTCGACCTCGAGTGATGCCTGGGCGGCGTCCAATTGGCGTTGCAGCCGTTCCACTTCTGATTCGGTGTTCATGATTGCTTCGGCGGCGACCTCCAAGTTGTTGCCTTCGAGGACCCGGTTCAACGCGGCGGCGATCTCCCGACCGGCTTTCGGGCCGACCCCTGCGGTGAAGTCGACGGTGGACAGGATGCGGCCGGCGGCGTCCCCGGCTTCTTCGTCGACGGTCGCGAACAGTGGGGCGAGCAACTGGCGGAACTCGTCTTGAGTGCGGAGCCCTTGGTCGAACCCGGCTTGGATGATCGACGCGATCTGCGATTCGAACCCGCCGACCGCGGACCGCAACGCCGCGCCACCACGGACCCCGCCTTGTGCGAGGGCCTTCTCGATTGCGGAGCCGATCGAGCCGATGTTGCCGATCAGGGCGTCGACTTGGGCTTGGGCGGTGTTCGCGTACCGGCCGGTGATAAACGCTGTGAGGGACGCGCGAGCCCGTTCCGCGGCGGCTTCGGCGGCTTCCAACTGGTCTTGGATGGCGGTGATCTGGGCACGGATGCGGAAGGTGCGCTGATTCTCGAGTTGCCGGAGGGCGCCGCCGACCAGGTCGATCTTCTGGGCTGCTTCTTCGGCTTCTTCGCCGACGACGATAAGTTCCTTGCCGGTGTTGCGGATGGCGCCGGTGGTGATCGCCCATTCGGTGGCGCGCCGTTCGTCCATTTGCATGCGGCGTTGTACTTCGTCGGCGATGGTGCCGAGCCCGATCCATTCGTTGATCTGGTCGCGGATGAATGATGTGAGGTCTTCGTCGATCGTGATGCCGGTCCGTTTGAGTTCTTGTTGGACGGCTTCGAGGACGTCGGTGGCGGTGCCGCCGAACTGGTCGACCAGACCGGTGACCCGGGACACGACGCCTTGGACGGCTTCGAACTCGAGGAGGCGACCGAGGGTGCCGGTTGGGCGGTCGACCTCGTCGTAAAACAGGCGGATCTGATCGGTGCCGAGTTTGAGGGCTGCGTGGTGGTGAGCACCTCGTTGCCGAGTTCGTCGAAGTTCTTGGTTCCTGCCTGGGCGATCGTCACCAGTTCGGCGTACTGGTCGGCTGCTTTGCGACCGTCGGCTGGGTTGAAAGCGTCTTCGAAGATGTTCTGGTTGAGGGCGCCTGCGAGGGCGGAGGATTCGCCGCCGATCAACTGGATCAGTTTGAGGAAGTCTTCGAGGCCGAGACCGGAGTCGCGCATCGCCTGGTTGAAGTCTTCGTTGGAGAGCAGGACGTTCGTGAACCCGTCTTCTATGTCCTGGAACGAGGCGTTGGCCCCGCCGGCGGCGGCGATCACGGGGGTGAAGTCGACGTCGAACGCTTCCCCGAGCAGGGTGAGGGCTTCGACGGCCGAATTGGCGCCTCCGACGATGAACTGGGCGAACTGGTCCGCGCTCAGGCCGGATT
>JBBKXS010000207.1:0-5919 GCA_037969605.1 Flavobacteriaceae bacterium | reverse complement strand
TTTAAGCCTTCAAAAGGTGTAAAGTTGTTTTTTAAAGTGGATTGATTGAGTTTATATAACCGTTGAATGCTATTTGTGTTTTCAACAATAATATTTGGATCCAATTGTCTATAGGTTTTTGTAATATAATCCGGGTATCTCAAATAGTCAATAATTTTGGAATCAGATGCAACCATTTCGTAAAAAACTAAAATGGATTTTGCAAAATCAACACTGTACTTAGAACTATCAATAAGTACATTATTTTTGGTTTTGACTAAAAACCTACTTGGATTGATACTTACGGAATCAATAACAATGCTATCCCTAACGGCTACTTTTTTTGTTCTATAATTGGAATCGTGCTCTTGTGCCAAGACACAACAACTGACTAAAAAACAGATAAAACCAAAAGCAATTTTCATTATGTAGTAAAACTATGAAATGCAAAATTTATTTTATAGTTAAAACGGCATTAAAATAATAGTGTAAACGTATTGTATTATTTATTTTAGCTGAAATTTCTATTCTACATCATGAAAATCATCTCATACAATGTCAATGGTATTAGGGCCGCCATAAATAAAGGCTTTATCGATTGGCTCAAAAGTGCCAATCCAGATGTCATTTGCCTTCAGGAAATCAAAGCCATGAAAGAACAACTTGAACTCGATATGTTTGAAGAATCTGGTTACAACTACCATTATTGGTTCAGTGCTCAAAAAAAAGGGTATAGCGGCGTGGCTATTTTGAGCAAAATAAAACCCAACCATGTTGAATATGGTACTGGCATTGCATCCATGGATTTTGAGGGCAGGAATTTACGTGCTGATTTTAACGGTTTTTCCATTATGAGTTTGTATTTGCCTTCAGGGACCAATGATGCCAGATTGGACCATAAATTAGAATATATGGCCATGTTTCATGAGTATATATATAATTTAAAAAAAGAAATACCCCATTTAATTATTTGTGGAGATTACAATATATGCCATGAAGCAATTGATATTCATAACCCCGTCGGCCTTAAAAATGTATCAGGGTTTTTACCTGTTGAACGGGAATGGATTGGAAACTTTATGGGAAGTGGTTTTATTGATTCGTTTCGGCATTTCAATAAAGACCCACACAACTACACGTGGTGGAGTTACAGAGCCAACGCAAGAGCCAATAATAAGGGTTGGCGATTGGATTATGCATTGGCTAGTTTGCCATTGCAAGAAAAATTGAAACGCAGCGTTATACTATCGGATGCTGAACATAGTGATCATTGTCCGATATTACTGGAAATCGAAACTTAAAACAACTAAAAACTTAATATCTATGCTTAAAAAATTGTCTTTAATTGCATTAACTCTTGCATTGACAACCTCTTGTGTTTCTAAAAAGATCTATACCGATCTAGAAAACAAATATTCCGATTTAAAAAAGGAACATCGACAATTATCCGATGATAACACCAGCTTATCAGAATCCTTAAACAAAGCGCAAAATGATTTGACCAAACTTCAAAAATCCTATGATGATACGGTAGCGCAACGTGACAAACTTCAAAGTGATTATGAAGCCACCAAAACCAATCTTGAAAATTTAAAGGCTTCTTATGATGCCTTGGAAAAAAACAGTTCTTCAGCCATTGCTGAAAATTCTAAAAAGAACCGAGAATTGTTGGCACAACTTGAAGCAAAAGAACAAGCCCTTGCTGCTGAAAATGCCCGATTGGAAACCCTAAAACAAGAATTGGAAAGTCGCTCAAAACGTGTGGCTGAACTTGAAAATGTAATCGCCTCAAAAGACGCGGCGATGACCAAACTTAAAAACGCCATCTCAAAAGCCTTGACCAATTTTGAAGGTAAAGGGTTAACCGTAGAACAGCGTGATGGTAAAGTGTATGTGTCGATGGAAAATAAATTGTTATTTGAGTCTGGAAGTTGGGCTGTTGGAGTTAACGGAAAACAAGCTGTAAAACAATTAGGAGCTGTGCTTGCAGATAATCCTGAAATTGCCATTTTAATTGAAGGCCATACAGACAATGTCCCTTATACTGGTACCGGACAATTAAGTGGTAACTGGGATTTATCTACCAAACGTGCAACTGCTATCGTGAATATTTTAAGAGAAAATCCTGCGATACATCCAGAAAACCTTACAGCTGCCGGAAGAGGCGAATATGCTCCAGTTGCATCCAATGATAGCGCTGAAGGCAAAGCTAAAAATAGACGTATTGAAGTGATCTTGACTCCAAAATTGGATGAGATTTCCAAATTGTTGAATGACTTGTAATGTCATTGCGAGGAGCTTTGGCGACGCAGTAATCTGTTGAATTGAAGCAGCAATCATGAGATTGCTTCATTACATTTGCAATGACTATAATTTATAAACCTTTCAGTCTTTAAATCCTGAAAGGTTTTTTTATCTTTAGCCTTTTCAGGACATTTTTTTAATTATTAATTAGATTCCTGCTTCCGCAGGAAGTAAGCATGAAATACACAACCTTACCACATACCAATATTAAAGTCAGCAAAATATGTTTGGGTTCCATGACCTGGGGCAACCAAAACACCGAAGCAGAAGGCCATGAACAACTTGACTTTGCTATCAATCGAGGGATTAATTTTATAGACACAGCAGAATTATACCCGGTTCCAGCTGAAGCAAGAACCTACGGACGTACCAGTGAAATTATTGGGACTTGGTTACGAAAAAATGGAAAAAGAGATAAGGTCATCATTGCTTCTAAAATTGCAGGTACAGGGAATTATACCGCTCATATTCGCAAAACCGGATTTAGTCCCTTGGCAATCAAAGAGGCTATCAATAAAGAATTAAAACGACTTCAAACCGATTATATTGATTTGTTTCAATTGCATTGGCCTGAGCGACAAACCAACACTTTTGGGGTACGAGATTATCATCACAACTTAAAGGATTCATGGACCGATAATTTTAACGAAGTACTTCATTCTCTAAATGAAAATATTAATGAAGGGAAAATACGTTATGTTGGGTTATCAAATGAAAAGGCATGGGGTACGATGCGCTATTTGGAAGAATCGAAATTCCATAGTTTACCCAGAATGATTACCATTCAAAATGCATATTCACTATTAAATAGAACATTTGAAGGCGATATAGCCGAAATATCATTACGAGAGCATATAGGTTTATTGGCTTATTCGCCATTGGGTTGTGGTGTTCTCACTGGTAAGTATATAAAAGGTACCGAAACTGAAAATTCTCGATTAAGACTATTTCCGAGATTTTCGAGATATAGCAGTGAACAATCAACCGAAGCTACCAAACGATATTTGAAAATTGCCGAAGACAACAATATATCATTGACACAAATGGCTTTGGCATTTATTAATCAACAGCCCTTTGTCACCAGTAATATTATTGGTGCCACTAATTTGGAACAACTTAAAGAAAATATTGAAAGTATCCAGGTTATATTGAATATGGAGGTTTTAAAGGCTATAAATACTGTACATGCAGAAATACCTAATCCAGCTACATAATTTTCAAAATATTCTAAAAGTAAAACCCCCTTACAAATTAATTGTAAAGGGGTTTTTGATATTATTTGATTTCCTTACCATTTTCATCAATAAAATGGTACTCTAGAAAAGTGTAAGCATCTCTGGGTTGTACTTTAACCCATTTTTTATGGTCCAAAAACCATTTAAAACGCACAGATAAAAAGCCTTTGGTTAAAAAGGCTGCTATAAAAGGATGCGTGTTTAAGGTCACCTTATTATAGTCTTTTTTGAAAAGTCGCTCCAGGTCTTGAGTAATGTCTTGCACAATTTTAATTGGTGCTTCTATTTCACTTCCTTCAATCCCGTTTGGATTCTCCTCTTTGGTTTCAATATTCCTTTCCGGACGAACGCGTTGTCTTGTAATTTGGATCAGTCCAAACTTACTCGGAGGTAATATTTTATGCTTTGCTTTATCATCTTGCATCTCGTCGCGAAGATGATTGAACAGTTTTTTCCGATTCTCAGCATGGTTCATGTCTATAAAATCTATAACAATAATTCCTCCCATATCGCGTAAACGTAATTGTCGAGCAATTTCTGAAGCAGAAATAAGATTGACCTCTAAAGCTGTATCTTCTTGATTTTTTTCTTTATTAGATCGGTTACCACTGTTGACATCAACAACATGAAGGGCTTCGGTATGTTCAATCACCAAATAAGCTCCTTTTGCCATTGATACTGTCCTTCCGAAAGATGTTTTAATCTGACGCTCAATCCCATATTTTTCAAATATTGGTACGCCATTTTTATGCAACTTTACAATGGACTCTTTGTTTGGCGCAATTTCCTGCACGTAATCTTTAATTTGAACATAAAGCACTTCATCATCAACGACAATACCGGAAAATGAATCATTAAAAATATCTCTTAAAATAGAAGATGCTTTGGTCATTTCTCCCAATACTTTACTCGGGTGATGTGCTCTGTTCAATTTTTTGCACATTGCAATCCATCTCGCCAACAAATTTTGTAAATCTTTATCCAGTTCTGCAACCTTTTTTCCTTCAGCTACAGTACGAACAATAACTCCAAATCCTTTTGGTGTTATACTTTTGACCAATAATTTCAAACGATCCTTTTCTTCTTTGGATTCGATTTTTTGAGAAATCGAGATACGATCGGAAAATGGTACTAAAACAATATAACGCCCTGCAATGGACAACTCGCTACTAATGCGAGGGCCTTTGGTTGAAATGGGTTCTTTTGCAACCTGAACTAAAAGTGACTGATTGGACTTTAAAGCATCGCTTATGCGTCCATTTTTGTCAATGTCTTTTTCAAATTGAAAATTTTTAAGTAAAAAATCTGTGTGTTTTCCTGTGCTTACACGTTTTACGAATTTTAAAAGTGAAGGTAATTGTGGCCCTAAATCATGATAATGCAAAAACGCATCTTTCTCATAACCTACATTAACAAATGCAGCATTTAGTCCAGGAACAGCTTTACGTATTTTGGCAATAAACACATCGCCAACTGCAAAGTTGTTATCATCTTCATCTTTATGCAATTCAATAAGTTTTCCATCTTTTAATAAGGCAAAATCAACAACATCAGAACTCGATCGAATAATCAATTCTTTATCCATATTGTAATTTTGTATCCATCACGTTTTGCGTGACAGATGGATTAAACTTTATTTTTTGACACAGGATGTTAAATCCGTTAAATCCATGATTTTACATAGGTAAACGTAAAATATCATGAATTAAATATCAAAGAACGTAATTTCAAAAAATTGAAAAAGTAGTTAAAAACTACTTTTCAATTTATTTCTTTTTATGACGATTAGCGCGTCGACGCTTTTTACGCTTATGCGTTGCTACCTTATGTCTTTTTCTTTTTTTACCGCTTGGCATAAAAACACTTTTTTAATTAATATTATTTTTTAAGGCCTTAATTAATTTCAACATTAGTTTTTACGCCTTCCACAAATACTTTAGCAGGCTTAAATGCAGGTATATTATGTGCAGGAATTTTAATAGTCGTGTTTTTTGAAATGTTTCTTCCTGTTTTTTCAGCTCTGGTTTTAATTATAAAACTACCAAATCCTCTTAAATACACATTATCGCCACTTTCCAATGAGGTTTTTACCTCTTCCATGAAGGTTTCAACGGTTGCCTGAACATCTCCTTTTTCAATTCCTAACTTATCAGAAATTTTAGCTACTAAATCAGCTTTTGTCATTTTTATTATTTTTTTAGGGTTATCTATTAATTATAAGGGATGCAAATATAGGAATTTTAATTTCAATATTTCAAGCGTAATTAATTAAAATTTAACCTTATAAAGAATTATTTTTGTGTTCAAATTAAAAAAACTATGAATTTTGGTTCAACTTTAACTAATTGGTATTCAATACATAAACGAGACCTACCTTGGAGAAACACAAAGGACCCCTACC
>JBBKXS010000206.1:0-3131 GCA_037969605.1 Flavobacteriaceae bacterium | reverse complement strand
TATGCCACCCGTTTTTTTGAATCTGGACTAATTGAGAACAAACTTTTGATTATTTGTGCTACGCTATCTGCAATACTAGGGGCTATGATGGGAAACCAATTGCTAAAAAAAGTGACCTTGAAGTTTATTCAAAAACTAATAGCTTTGTTACTAATTCTAATTTCTTTGGCTCTTGGGTTTGGGATTATTTGAATAGAAAAATCTTAAGTCTTCTGCTTTTTCTTTTTAGCGGCAGGAAACAAGACGTTGTTTAAAATTAATCGATATCCGGGTGATGTTGGATATAAATCAAGTTCTGTTTTTGGATCGCCAACTCTATGAGTATAGTCTTCGGGATCATGCCCACCATAAAAGGTAAAAAAACCTTTGCCATTTATACCGTGTATATATCGAGCTTCACCATTGGTTTTGTTCTCACCCAAAATCAGTACATTCGATTTGACCTCTTCCCGAGTAAATGCAGTAGTCTGTCCCATAAACCCTTTGACCAAAGCCGTATGATTTTGACATAACATGGTTGGAATCGGGTCCCATTTCGCCGAAAATTCCATCAAGGTAAAATAATCAGTAAGCTTAGGGATTTGTCGTTTTTGGGTCATGTCAATCGAAGAAAATTCATAAATATTAGGGCTTCGTTCCAAAATAAAATCTTTGAACGCAAAAGTTTTACTGTAATCAATCTTATTCTGATAACCCGGATCGCTACCATCACCGTCAAACATGGGTTCACAAATATCAACCCCTTCAGCCGAAAGGGCAATATCAAAACTATCCGTGGCACTACACATAGCAAACATAAAACCCCCACCCATAACATATTCTTTAATCTTTTTTGCAACAGCTAATTTTTCTTGGGCAACCTTAGAGTAACCAAGTTTAGCGGCCAAGGCTTCAGCTTCTTTTTTTTCTTCCATATACCATGATGCCGACCGATAAGCTCTATAAAATTTTCCATACTGCCCTGTAAAATCTTCATGGTGTAAATGCAGCCAATCATAAAGTAAAAGCGCATCATTTAAAACCTCTTCATCATAAATGGTTTCATATGGGATTTCGGCATAGGTCAACACCATAGTGACCGCATCATCCCAGGGTTGCATTCCGTAGGGTGTATAAACCGCAATTCTGGGTGCTTTTTCCAACACCACGGCTTCCATGTTTTGTGAAGGACTACTAATAAATTCCAAAATCTCTTCGGTTTTTGAATTTGAAATCACTTCAAACGATACACCTCTTATTTGACATTCTCGCTGAATCCCTTCAGCATCTGGTAATAAAAACGAGCCACCTCTATAATTGAGCAACCATTTTACTTTAAGCTCTTTTTCAAGGGTCCAATAGGTAATGCCATAGGCTTTTAAATGGTTTTTCTGACCCTCTGCATCCATGGGAATAAGAATATAGGATGCAAACGAATTTATAGAAATAAATAGGAAACATATTAGGGCAACAATCTTTTTCATAAGGGAAAGATACTTAAAAATTGTTCCTTATAGAGTGGTTTTAAGGTAATTTTAAGGAAACTATTCTTTATCCCTTACCTGACAACAAACTTGCTATATATTGAGTACTGGGAAACTGTTCTAAAATAATTTTTATAAAAACCGTGATAGGAATGGCCATAATAAGTCCAGGAATACCCCATAAAAATCCCCAAAACATGAGCATCACTAAAACAGCAATAATATTCAAGGAAAATGATTTTCCCATAAAAATGGGCTCTAAAATAGCACCAATCAACACTTGAACTCCCGCAATTGAAATGATAAATATCAGCAGTGAACTGGTGGTTTCCATTTCAATAAAAGCAAAAATTGATAATAAAATTACAGCAATAAAGGACCCAACCATTTGAACAAAATTTATTACGAATGCAAATAGGCCCCAAAAGATGGGAAAACTAACATCAAAATAAAGGCACGCTAGTCCAGTACCTATTCCGGTAAGAAGGCTTACAAAAAATTTAACTTTTATAAAGGTGATCAAGTCCTTTTCAATTTTCATAAAGGTCTTAATAGAAGTATGCTTTTGCTTTAAAATAGTATTATTCAACACCTTGTAGACGTTAATTGATTCTGCAAGCCAAAGCACCACAAAAAAAGCAGTCATTAAAATGGTAGTTAGAAATTTTCTTAAAAAATCCAATACAGAGCCTATATTCTCTTTTCCCAAAAATTGAGAAAACAGTTTACCATCATTTTTTAGATCTAAAGCTAAATTGTTTTCCAAATACACTTTTACCGTATTGACTTTCTCTTGAGCATTTTCAAAAAATGCGGCGTCAGAACTCATAACTTGTCTTATTGCCAATTGAATTAATTGAATGCCTAAATACACGCCAACACCAATTAAAAATACAACAATGATAATGCTCAATACTTTCGGCAAGCGACGTTTACCCAACCAACGCATAAGTGGCAAAAACAATAATGCCACAAACATTGAAAATATTAAGGGGATAAAAATAAAGGACAAAAGTTTAAGCAAATAAAATACAAGCGGAATAACTATAATCAACAATAAAATATTGGTAGTACGCCTTTGCTCTAACATAAAGAAGTTCTTTTAAATAGCGATCAAAGTTAATGCAAACCCACCAACAATACTATTAAAAAATCTTAAGATTTTTATTAAAATGGAACGTCATTTTCATCATCTTCTGACACATCAAAAGCATCTGAAGCAGACGGGAAGTTGTCTGGCTTAAAGGTGTCGTCATTGGCGGCCGCATTCATTTTCGAATGGAATTCATTTCCAAACGGGGTATCAAAGTCATCTAGATTATCAAATTTACCTAAATGCCCAATAAACTTCAACCGGATACTGTCTAAACCTCCATTACGGTGTTTTGCTACAATAAATTCGGCTTGACCTTCGGTAGGTGAGCGATCTTCATCATCCCACTCTTCAATTTTGTAGTACTCAGGTCTATAAATGAAACTCACAATGTCAGCATCCTGTTCTATGGCTCCAGATTCACGAAGGTCGGATAATAATGGACGTTTACTTCCACCTCGAGTTTCAACGGCACGGGACAATTGTGACAATGCAATGACTGGAATACTCAATTCTTTCGCCAAGGCTTTAAGGTTACGGGAAATGGTTGAAATTTCCTGTTCACGATTTCCACT
>JBBKXS010000205.1:0-6712 GCA_037969605.1 Flavobacteriaceae bacterium | reverse complement strand
TAAGTCTTTCCAAAAAGGTATCATATCAGTACAAATATCGGTTATTTTTTGAATTTCTAAAACCAAAAACCAATATTAAAAAACCAAAACCCCTGACTGGCTTCAGGTGACCAAGAATATTGCGCTTGAACTGGTCCTAAAAAGGTCTCAATGGCATAGCCTAAAGCATATCCGCTATAATCCGGGGCTGTAATCCATTCACCAGATTTAAAAATGCCATCTTCAATATTGGCATAATTTGCAACAAAAGTCAAATGGTTTTTTCTGAATATTTCATAATCCAAAACAACAGCTCCTTTTACAAAACTATTCCCAGTAAGTGATATATAGTCATACCCAAAAAATGGTACAAAATTATTGATGAAATTATTGCCATAGCCTCCTAACGCAAAATTTAAGGATGTGTTTGAATTATCCCCAATTTTAAATCCTCCTTGAGATTGAAGGTTTACAGAAAATTTATCTGAAAGGCTAAAGGCATACCCAAGATCTGCTTTGGTTATTGAAAATTGCGAAAACTCATTATTAAATTTTGATGCATGAAGATACAGGTGAAAATCACCGCTAAAATAAAAACCCCGTTTAGGAAAGAATTTATTACTATACGTATCGAGTTTTAAGGTTCCAAATACACTTAAATAATCCGTGTTCTCAAATAAAACATCACTATTTTGATTTTCATTAGTTATAGTTTCCGACTTTATTTTTATACGTTTGTGTTCTGCACCCAAACTCAAAGCAAAATCTTTTCTAAACAGGGTTTGCAAATAAACCTGATTGGTTTGATCCTGTAGGTCGACATCGATTTTATTCAAACCTGTAAGGGCTTGGTTTCCCTCTTCCAAAAGCAAACTGGCATTTACATTTTTATGAAATTGGTTAAACCTTGATTTTACACCTATACTCCAATAAAATCCTTTGTCAATAAAATATTCGAAATTATAACGCACGTTATCCCCTAATATAAAATCTAACGAAGCAAGGTCATTATCAACCAACATCCTTTTTTTAGTAAAATTCACCAAACCTGCACTTTTGTAGAGGTCATCATAATGAATCCCAAATTTCAAAAAAGTGGTGATTTCATTTTCTTTGAGTGTCGCCACCAAATCATACCCTTCTATATCTTTAGATTTTTGAAATTCATATTGAAATGAATCGAAATTATTTGTAGCTACAAGATTATTGACTCCTTTACTAAAATTGTCATAACGAACCTTATTGTTATTATTAAGCTTGAGTTTTCCTAATACATAAGCCCTAGTATAACGTTTATTTCCGTATAAAACGATATTGTTAATTATAATGCTATCATGAGGTACAATTCTTATTTCGTCTCTTTTTTTTACTTTTTTTAAAGCTGAAAGTAATTTAAGTTCATTGATTTTTAAAAGTGCCGCTTTTTCACCGCTTTCAACAATTTTTCTTCCTTCACTGAAGGATATCACAGAAAACTCTTTAATATCTGGTTTTATATAAACATCTGTTTTTTGCACTTTTTTCTTCATATCATTAATCGTCCTGTAATTATTGATCTGAAGTAAAATATCCGGAGCCGAAGTGAGTTCTTCACGTGTTACCAAACTATCCTGAACATCTACTCCAATAATTTTATCGATGCCTTTGGCTTTAAGCTCATCAATGGGATAATTATTTGTAACACCGCCATCAATCAAAACACGACCATTAATAACAACGGGGCGAAATAAAGATGGAAATGCACCACTTGCGGTTATGGCCTGGGCAAGATTACCTTTATCCAATATTACTTTTTCACCGGATTCTATATCTGTAGCAATACAGAAAAAAGGAATTGGCAATTTCTCGAAATCATGAATTTCACTTACAGGCAATGTGAGTTTCACAAGAAGATTATACACATTTTGTCCTCCAGAAATTGCAGAAGGTAATTTTATCTTGAACTTATCAAAAGGCAAGGTCACCGCATATTTTTCTGAATTATCACGTTCATAAAACGTTTTGGCATCTCTGGGTAAATTATCACTTATAACATCTTCAAAATTTAAATTTTTAAATATCGAGTCCAGTTGATTCCCTGAATAGCCCGAAGCATAAAGCGAACCAATAATAGCTCCCATACTTGTTCCAGCTACATAATCTATTTTAATCCCTAATCTATCAATAACTTTCAAAACCCCAATATGCGCAAAACCTTTTGCACCGCCACCACTTAACACCAATCCTATTTTAAGGCTATCTTTTGGTGTATCCTCTTGTGCATTGGCCATGAGACCAACACCTAAAAAAAAGAGTATTACTATGGTTATTTGTTTCATTTTGATTTATAATATTCAATAATTTTATTAGCCTTTGAAACACCTACCACGGCTACTAGGTCTTCAACTTTAGCTTCAGAAATTCGTTTTACAGATTTAAATTGTCTCATCAACGCTATCACTGTTTGTTCTCCAACTCCCGGAATGGTTTCCAATTCGGTAGTTAACGCATCTTTACTTCGTCGGTTTCTGTGATGTTCAATCCCAAATCTATGTGCTTCATTGCGTAATTGTTGAATCATTTTTAAGGTTTCGCTTTTTTTATCTAAATATAAGGGAATTGGATCATCTGGATAGAATAATTCTTCCAAACGTTTAGCTATTCCGATAATGGCGATTTTTCCTCTCAAATCTAATGCTTCAATACTTTTTAAGGCCGAAGACAACTGTCCTTTGCCTCCATCAATAATAATAAGTTGGGGCAAAGCAGCTTCTTCATCCAATAATCGCTTGTACCGTCTGTAAACCACTTCTTCCATCGACGCAAAATCATCAGGGCCTTCAACGGTTTTGATATTAAAATGCCTATAATCTAATTTGCTAGGCTTTCCATTTTTAAAAACCACACAAGCCGCCACAGGATGAGTGCCTTGTATGTTGGAATTGTCGAAACATTCTATATGGCGAGGTTCTACTTTTAATCGTAAATCAGTTTTCATCTGAGCCATGATTCTATTGACATGTCTGTCGGGATCAATAATCTTTACTTGCTTGAAACGTTCCATGCGGTAATATTTAGCATTGCGTTCAGACAGTTCTAAAATACGTTTCTTATCCCCTAATTGTGGCACTGTCACTTTAAGGTCTTCTCCTAATTCCACATGAAAGGGTACATAAATTTCATTTGACCTCGAGTGAAAACGTTGCCTAATTTCGGTTATTGCCAACTCTAAAAGTTCTTCATCGGTTTCGTCAAGCTTCTTTTTGATTTCCAAAGTATGAGAGCGAATAATAGAGCCATAGGACAATTGCAAAAAGTTGATATAGCCATAACTTTCATCACTAATAATGGAGAACACATCCACATTACTGATTTTTGGATTCACAATGGTTGACTTGGCCTGATAATTTTCTAAAATATCTATCTTTTCCTTAATTTTTTGAGCTTCTTCAAAATGCATTTGAGTTGCACACTGTTTCATCTGCTTTTTGAATTGTGCTAAGGAATCTTTAAAATTTCCTTTTAAAATTTCTCTTATTGCCTTTATATTATCGTGATAATCTGCTTCGGTTTGCAATCCTTCACAAGGGCCTTTGCAATTTCCTAAATGGTATTCCAAGCATACTTTATATTTTCCTGCATCAACTTTTTCCTTCGAAAGATCATAGTTACAAGTTCTCAATTGGAATAAACCTTTAATCAAATCCAAAAGCGTATGGACGGTTTTCATACTGGTATAAGGTCCAAAATATTCCGATCCGTCTTTAAACACTCTTCTTGTTGAAAACACTCGGGGAAACCGTTCATTCTTAATACAGATCCAAGGATAGGATTTGTCATCCTTGAGCATCACATTATAACGCGGTTGGTACTTTTTTATAAGGTTATTCTCCAATAAAAGGGCATCTGTTTCTGTGGCTACAACAATATGTTTTATGGTTGCAATCTTTTTGACCAGCACTTTGGTTTTTCCGTAATCCTGTTGCTTTGTAAAATAAGAACCGACCCGCTTTTTTAAATCCTTAGCTTTTCCCACATACAAAATCTTCCCTTCCGAATCAAAATATTGATACACTCCAGGTTGGTGAGGTAAGGTTTGTATTTGTATCTCTAAGGTAGGTATCTGCATGCATTCAAAGGTATCAATTCATATTATTATATACTGAAATTTACGAAAAAACATAGGTTCTGAATTATCTTTATCATTACCTTGCGCCACTTTTCAAATCATGAATACATGACTAAAAAAATAATTGGTAGAGTTGATAAAGTTGACTTCCCACAATTAAACTTGTTTAATGTTGATGTGAAGATCGACACAGGTGCCTATACCTCTGCTATCCATTGCACCCAAATCGTTGAGGAAAATAATACTTTACGATGTGCTTTCAATAGTAAAGGTCATACCAACTTTAAAAGTAACGACATTATTTTTGAAAACTATTCTCGTACCAAAGTAAAAAGCAGTAATGGTTTTAAAGAAAATCGGTTCAAAATAAAATCTGAAGTCGAATTCTTTGGAAAAATTTACAAGATTAACTTAACTTTAAGCACAAGAGGCGATATGAAATTTCCGGTGTTAATCGGAAGGCAATTCTTAAGCAAAAAATTTCTTGTCGATGTGGATTTGGAAAATCAATCTTATAGTCAAAAACAATTATGAACATAGTCATTTTATCTAGAAATCCAGATCTATATTCTACCCAACGCCTAGTGGAAGAAGGCGAAAAACGCAACCATTTGGTCGAGGTTATAGACCCTTTAAAATGTGACATCATAATTGAAAAGGAAAAACCAACCATATATTATAAAGACCGATATTTGGATTATGTCGATGCAGTCATTCCAAGGATTGGAGCGTCCGTAACCTTTTATGGCTGTGCCGTGGTACGGCAGTTTGAAATGATGGGTGTATTTACCATTGCTACATCTGATTCCATCCAACGTTCCAGGGATAAGTTGCGAAGTTTACAGCGACTCTCTAAAGCAGGAATTGGAATGCCAAAAACCGTATTTACCAATTACTCTAGAGATGTTGAAGAAGTTATTGAACATGTTGGTGGTGTTCCGGTAATCATTAAACTCTTAGAAGGTACTCAAGGATTAGGCGTTGTTTTGGCAGAGACCAAAAATGCGGCTGAATCTGTTCTTGAAGCATTTAATGGATTGGAAGCTCGTGTTATTGTTCAGGAATTTATTAAGGAAGCAAAAGGGGCGGATATTAGAGCACTCTTAGTTGATGGACAAGTGGTTGGTGCTATGAAACGTCAAGGTAAAGAAGGTGAGTTTCGTTCCAATCTACATCGGGGCGGATCAGCTGATATTATTAAATTGAATGAAGCTGAACTTAAACTGGCCATGAATGCTGCCCGTGTACTTAAACTCCCTGTTTGTGGAGTGGATATGTTACAATCGGATAGAGGACCATTGCTTTTGGAAGTCAATTCAACCCCAGGACTTGAAGGCATTGAAGGTGCTACTGAAAAAAATATAGCAAAAGCAATCATTACATTTATTGAAAGAAATCACAGATGACCTTTATACAGAAAGATAGTATTACCATTCTAGGAAAAGACATCAAAATTGGTGAACGTTATGAAGCCAATTTTAATGTTGCCAAACTGCATACGTCATCCAGTGTTGGTGTTCCCGTCATTATTGAACGTTCAAAAAAACCTGGTCCTGTTGTGCTGTTTACTGCAGGAATACACGGTGATGAAGTGAACGGGGTGGAAATTGTAAGGCAAATTATAGCCAAAGGCATTAACAAACCAAAATGTGGAACTATTATTTGTATTCCCGTAATCAATGTGTTTGGATTCATCAATTTAAAACGGGAATTTCCCGATGGAAGGGACTTAAATCGTGTATTCCCAGGATTAAAAAAAGGCTCTTTGGCCAGTAGGGTTGCCTATAAACTTGTTAATGAAATTGTTAAAGAAGTAGATATAGTTATGGACTTCCATACAGGCGGTGCCGGAAGGTTCAATGCTCCTCAAATTAGAATTGCCAAAAATAACCCAGAACTAGAGGTATTAGCCAATACGTTTGGGGCACCCTTTGTTTTATATTCAAAAAACATCAAAAAATCCTTCAGAAATACCTGTGCCAATTTGGGCAAACCCATGCTTTTATTTGAAGGTGGAAAGTCATTTCATATTGATGCCAACATTACTAATATAGCGGTCAATGGTGTAAAGCGTGTCCTTAGCAGTCTCGACATGTTGAACTCTAAATTTAAAGTTTCAAAACCATCGGAAAAACCTGTATATATAATTGGTAGTCGTTGGCAACGCGCCAATTTTTCCGGAATGTTTAAGCCCTCAATTAAAATAGGTTCCAAGGTGACCAAAGGCGATGTTTTAGGGCATATTACGGATCCTTATGGAAAATTAAATTATTCCGTAAAGGCTTCCATTTCGGGGTATATTATTAATCTCAACGAATCGCCGATTGTATATCAAGGCGACGCATTGTTCCATGTTTCAACTCAACTAAAATGAAAAAGGCGGAACTACGAAACCTCAATAAATTAAAGCGACATGCGTTAACAATTGAAGTCCTTGATGATTTGAGCCTGAAAATTGCCAACCAGTTATTAACCTTACCAATTTGGGACAAAACTTACTACCATATCTTTTTATCTATTCAGGAACAAAAAGAAGTCAATACCGATTTTATCCTTAACATCCTCTCTGGAAAAGACAAGCATATTGTCATCTCAAAAAGCAATTTTAAAACTTTTGAAATGACA
>JBBKXS010000204.1:0-5071 GCA_037969605.1 Flavobacteriaceae bacterium | reverse complement strand
CCCATGATTTGATCAAAAAAATGCTGAAGCCCACTATTTCTGAAAAGGGCGAATTGGTTGCGGCACGCTTATCTGCCGTCGGAGCCGTTTGTGTTGCAGGATATTTTGGAATCCATCCTCCAGGTTTTGTGGCGGCCGTTGTGGCACTAGCTTTTGGTTTGGCCGCAGCCTCTTTTTTCCCGGCCATTATATTAGGCATTTTTTATAAACGTATGAATAAGGAAGGTGCTGTAGCAGGAATGGTGGTAGGTATTACTGCCATGCTGCTTTATATGATGAAATATAAAATGGGTTGGTTTGATGAGACCTTGCCCGATAAAAGTAATTGGTGGTTCGGGATTTCCCCTGAAGGTTTTGGCACGATTGCTATGTTGCTTAACTTTATAGTGTCCATCACGGTGATGAAGTTTACCAAGGCACCTCCTCAAGATGTTCAGGACATGGTTGAAAGGATTAGAATTCCAAGTGGTGCTGGAGAAGCTTCAAATCATTAACAATTTATGGGCAGTTCGAGTGTTCTAGTGCATGCCGTTGGGATGAAGCGGTAATGAGATTGTCGAAGTATCTAAATCTTGTGTTAACTTATTACTGTCAGTTCGGGTGATCCTGAACTTTTTTCAGGATTGTATCGAGAACTTGTACTTGTCTAATATCCTAATCAACAATTTTTTCAATTAAAAATTCCTCGATGTAGGATTAAATTTTTAATTTAGAAACCACAAAAGCAATCCATGAGCACTATCACATCAAACACCTTGAAGAATACTTTCAAGTCTACAGAAAATCAGTAAGAGAACCTGAAAATTTCTGGGAAGAAATCGCTGAAGAACATTTCCTGTGGCGTAAAAAATGGGATAGGGTTCTAAGTTGGGACTTCAGCAAACCCGAGATCAAATGGTTTGAAGGAGCAAAGCTCAACATTACCGAAAATTGTCTGGATCGGCATTTAGCCACACGAGGTGAAAAAACCGCTATCTTATTTGAACCTAACCATCCCGATGAACCGGCCCAACACATCAGCTATCAACAACTTTTTGATCGCGTCAATCAATGTGCCAACGTCTTAAAAGATCACGGTATCAAAAAAGGGGATAGGGTATGCATTTATTTGCCTATGATCCCTGAATTGGCTTATGCTATTTTGGCCTGTGCACGTGTTGGTGCTATACATTCTGTGGTATTTGCTGGCTTTTCATCTACAGCATTGGCCACTCGAATCAACGATAGTGACTGTAAAATGGTCCTTACCAGTGACGGATCTTATAGGGGTGCAAAAACCATCGATTTAAAGGGTATTGTGGATGAAGCTTTAGAACGTTGTAAAAGTGTAAAAAACGTTTTGGTTGTTAAGCGTATCAACTCAAAAATAACGATGAAAGCCGGTCGTGATCAATGGCTTCAGCCCTTATTGGATAAAGCTTCAACACTCTGTGATGCAGAACTTATGGATGCCGAAGACCCGCTGTTCATTCTCTATACTTCAGGTTCTACAGGTATGCCAAAAGGCATGGTGCACACCACGGCAGGCTATATGGTCTATACCGCCTATACCTTTAAAAATGTGTTTCAGTATCGTGAACAGGATGTATATTGGTGTACCGCCGATATTGGTTGGATCACGGGTCATAGTTATATCATTTATGGACCTTTGGCCAATGGTGCCACGTCGTTGATGTTTGAAGGGGTGCCCCATTTTCCAGATTTCGGACGCTTCTGGGACGTGGTTCAAAAGCATAAGGTCAACCAATTCTATACGGCACCAACGGCCATTCGAGCCTTGGCAAAACAAGGTACCGAATTGCTAGATCAATATGATCTGTCATCATTAAAGGTCTTGGGTACTGTTGGAGAACCTATAAATGAAGAAGCTTGGCATTGGTATAACGACAATATTGGAAAGCGCAAAAGCCCGATCATCGATTCGTGGTGGCAAACTGAAACCGGAGGGATCATGATCACACCAATTCCCTATGTGACCCCTACAAAACCCACCTATGCGACACTTCCCTTTCCAGGAATTCAGCCAACACTTATGGATGAAGATGGAGAAGAACTTAAGGGCAATCAGGTGGAAGGGCGTTTATGTATCAAATTCCCTTGGCCCAGTATTGCACGTACCATTTGGGGAAATCACAAACGCTATAAAGATACCTATTTCTCCACCTTTAAGAATCAATATTTTACAGGCGATGGCGCTTTGCGCGACGAGGTAGGCTATTACCGCATTACAGGTCGTGTGGATGATGTCATCATTGTATCGGGTCACAATCTGGGCACGGCGCCTATTGAAGATGCCGTTAATGAACATCCAGCGGTGTCAGAATCGGCCATAGTGGGGTATCCTCATGATATTAAGGGCAACGCCTTATATGGTTATGTTATTTTAAAGGATGCAGGAGCTTACCGCGATCATAACAATTTACGCAAGGAGATTAACCAACTCATTGCGGACCAGATAGGAGCTTTTGCCAAACTCGATAAAATCCAATTTACCGAAGGACTTCCTAAAACGCGTTCCGGTAAGATCATGCGCCGTATCCTCCGCAAGATAGTTTGTAAGGACACCTCCAATCTAGGGGATATCAGTACTTTGCTCAATCCTGAAGTTGTTCAGGATATCATGGATAACGTACTATAATCTATAATTCCCTTCCCTTTTTAAGGGAAGGTGTCCGACGGACGGAAGGGTTATTATACCCACTCTCTATACAATTGACTTTAAGTTACACTTAATTGTTAAAGCAATGTTAATTCAGTTATCGCGTCCAAAACCAAACAGGTTTTCTAACCAAAGTTTCGTAAATTTATCATACATTAATTCATTAACCATTAAATTCAAAACGCTATGAGAAAATTACTTTTTGCATTATGTTGTATAACCGGTATGTCGCTATCGGCCCAATCCACTTGGAAAGTTGACAAGTCACATTCCAATATTAACTTTACGGTGACCCATCTATTGATTTCTGAAGTTACAGGAAGTTTTGGCGCTTTTGAAATTGATGCCATGGCAGACGATGTATTCAATAACCCAACCTTTAACGTTACCATAGAAACCGCAAGCATCGATACCGGCAATGAACGTCGTGACGGTGATTTAAAAAGCGAAGGTTGGTTTGCTGCAGAACAATATCCAAAAATTGAGTTTAAAAGTACAGTTGTTGAAAAAACAGGAGATAACACGTTTAAATTAAGCGGTGACTTTACCATGCACGGTGTCACAAAATCAATCACCTTAAACGGAAAGCTCAATGGTATCATTACCGACAGAAGGAGCCAAAAACCTAAGGCTGGATTGAAATTTACAACGACTTTAAAAAGATCCGATTTTGGCGTAGGTGGCAGTATGGCTCCAGTAAGTGATGAAGTTGAAATTAACATCAATATTCAAATGGCACAACAATAGTGCATTAAGTCCATTTGAAACATAAAACCAAAATAATACTAACGCCTTTACCTTTAAAGCAAAGGTGTTTTTAATTTAAAAAGCCAAAAGAATTTCTATTTTTACAGTCCCTAAAACAAAATCTTTCCAACAATGAAGGACCATAAATCCAAGTCCAAATCGAAAAGCAACCCAAAAGTTTCCATGGCCATGGCTTTTAAGACCATTATCTGGCCTAGGAGAAACCTTGTTTTTATAGGTTTGTTTCTTATTGTTGTTAGAAGTTTAGCCAGCTTGGTATTGCCCTGGCAAAGCAAGGTGTTGTTGGATGAAGTTGTACCAAACAAAGACCTCAATCATCTTTATAATTTAATATTTTTGGTGTTGGGCGCTATTTTGGTGCAAGCGGTGACTTCATTTTTGCTTACCCGTATTTTAAGTGTGCAAGCACAATATTTAATCAGTGAGTTAAGGGCACAAGTGCAAAGAAAGGTGCTGTCGTTGCCCATCAGTTTTTTTGACAACACAAAATCGGGGGCTTTGGTGTCCCGCATTATGACCGATGTGGAAGGTGTGAGAAACCTTATTGGTACGGGCTTGGTTCAAATGGTGGGAGGTACCATAACCTCGGTCATTTGTTTAGTATTATTGATTCGCATTAGTCCATCCATGACTTTGTTCGTATTGGTTCCGATGGCTATTTTTGGCTACATCGCTCTAAAGGCCTTTGGCTATATCCGTCCCATATTTAGAACCCGTGGAGTCATCAATGCAGAAGTTACAGGTAGATTGACAGAATCCTTGGCTGGTGTAAGGGTAATTAAGGCTTTCAATGCTGAAGAGCAGGAAAATAAAGTTTTTGAAAAAGGGGTCGAACGATTATTTCAGAATGTCAAAAAGAGTTTAACAGCTACGGCATTCATGACGAGTTCTTCAACCTTTTTAATAGGTCTTGCCACTACAGGCATCATGGGTATTGGTGGGTATTATATGATGCAAAGCGAAATGACAACAGGTGATTTTCTATCCTTTACATTATTTCTGGGGTTTATGATTGCTCCCATTGTACAAATGGGGAATATTGGCAGTCAACTTACCGAAGCCTTTGCGGGACTGGATCGTACCGAAGAACTCATGAATATGACCGCCGAGGAAGACCATTCGCACAGAACCATTTTATTGGATACCATTAAGGGCGATATAGATTTTAGCGATGTTTCGTTTTCGTATGAGGAAGGTAAGGAAGTCTTGCACAACATTAGTTTTACAGCACCTGAGGGTTCGGTAACCGCTTTGGTGGGGAGTTCAGGTTCAGGAAAAACAACGATTGCTGGACTTTCGGCAACGTTTTTAAATCCAAGATCGGGTAAAATAACCATAGACGGCATCGACCTTACCAAAGTTAAATTAAGTAGTTATCGTCAGCATTTGGGCGTGGTACTTCAAGATGAGTTTTTATTTGAAGGTACCATAAGGGAAAATATCATGTTTCCTAGACCTGGAGCCACGGAAGCGCAGTTACAAAACGCCGTAAAAGCAGCCTATGTGAATGAATTCACCGACCGTTTTGACGATGGTCTGAACACACTGATAGGCGAAAGGGGCGTTAAGCTCTCTGGTGGGCAACGCCAGCGCATCGCCATTGCAAGGGCCATATTGGCCGATCCAAAAATCATCATTCTGGAT
>JBBKXS010000203.1:0-2746 GCA_037969605.1 Flavobacteriaceae bacterium | reverse complement strand
GGGGTACAATCTGGGGGCCGTATAGAAACAGTTTGGCTTTTCGGAATTATTGGTGCTTTTGTATTGTTTTTGGCTTGTATCAATTTTATGAACTTAAGCACGGCCCGTTCTGAAAAACGAGCGATGGAAGTGGGCATTCGTAAAGCAATAGGATCAAGTAGAGATCAACTCATCAAACAATTTCTTAGTGAATCCCTTTTGGTGGTTCTATTTGCATTTGCAGTTGCCATTGTGTTAGTCTTGGTTTCTTTGAACAGTTTTAATGATCTGGCCAGCAAACAAATTCAGTTTCCTTGGAAAGATTTTCAATTTTGGGGCTTTTCAATGTTGTTTATCCTCTTTACCGCACTGATTTCAGGAAGTTATCCAGCACTGTATTTATCGTCATTTAAGCCTGTAAAAGTCCTAAAGGGAACATTTAGAGCCGGTCGATTTGCTGCGATACCTAGAAAAATATTGGTAGTTACCCAATTCACAATCTCAGTAGCACTTATAATTGGGACTCTTGTGGTTATGAAACAAATACAACACAGTAAAGACAGACCTATTGGATATGATAAAGGTGGCTTAATCCAGATTCCTGTAATGAGTGTTGATTTCATGGGAAAATCTGATTTTATGAGAAACCAGTTCATCGCTTCAGGAGGCGCTATTGAAATGTCTACTTCAAGCAGTCCAACCACACAAATTTGGTCTAATCGTAGTGGCTATACTTGGGAAGGAAAACCAGAAGGCTTCCAAGAAGATTTCGCTTGGACTGAAGTGTCCTATGAACACGTTAAATCTTTAGGTATGAAAATTATCGCAGGCAGGGATTTTTCTCGCGAATTTGCTACCGATTCCAACGCCGTATTAATCAATAAATCAGCCGTAGCTTATATGGGACTAACAAATCCTGTAGGTCAATATATTAGGGATGAAGACGATGAAGATCCAGACCCACCAATGCAAATTATTGGGGTTGTTGATGACGTGATAACACAATCACCATACGACCCCGTAAAACAAGGTCTTTACGTTTTTGACCGTAATGGCAATGCCAGTTACTATAACCTACGTATGAATCCGAACAAAAGTGTTGCCGAAAACTTAAAAATTATTGAAAGCACTTTTAAAGAACATTTTCCTAATCTCCCTTTTAAGTATGATTTTGTTGATGAAGAATACGCCAAGAAATTTGCTTCAGAAGAGCGCGTTGCCAGTTTGGCTAGAGTATTTACCATTTTGGCAATACTCATTAGTTGCTTGGGCCTTTTTGGATTGGCTTCTTTTGTAGCGGAGCAACGTACCAAAGAGATCGGCGTACGAAAAGTATTGGGGGCCACGGTGACAAACTTATGGATGCTATTGTCAAAAGATTTTGTACAACTGGTGATGATTTCACTCTTGATAGCCACGCCTATTGCCTATTATGCTATGCACCTATGGATCCAAAAATTTACTTATAGGGCCGAAATATCCCTGTGGATATTTTTAGTAGCCTGCACGAGTGCACTTATCATCACTTTAGCTACGGTGAGTTTTCAATCCATTAAAGCGGCAATTTCAAATCCTGTAAAAAGCTTAAGAACTGAATAGTATTTCATCAATCAAAAAATAAACGGTCATGATCAGAAATTATTTAAAAATAGCACTCCGAAATCTACTTCATAACAAAGGGTATACAGCCATAAAAATACTAGGGCTTGCAGTAGGCGTTATGTGCTGTATCCTGATTATGCTTTTTGTGAACAGTGAATGGAGTTATGATAAATTTCATACTAAAAAAGATCGAATTTATAGGGTATGGCAAGATGAAAAATACGAAGACCAAAGTTTTGTAAACACTGTTACACCCTTTATTATGGGACCTACTCTAAAGGCAAACATTCCAGAAATAGAAAGTACCTGTAGAATAATGGATCTTAGCCCTGTAGTCACATTGGATCAAAAGGATTTTACGGAACAAACCCTAATGGTTGATACCACCTTTTTTCAGCTTTTTGATTTTGAATTTATTAAAGGAAATCGATCAAATCCTTTTCCTAATGCCAATACTGTGATTTTGTCAAAATCTACAGCCAAAAAATATTTTGGTAACACCTCTGCCATTGACAAAAATTTAGAATTGTTATTGGGTAATGAAAAAAAGTTGTTTACGGTTACTGGTATTGTGGAAGATGCCCCTGAGGCCTCAAGTATACAATACCATATGATTATCCCCTTTGATAATGTAGGTAACTTGTTTAGTGAAAGAATGCAAAAAAGTTGGTTCAATGTGTTTGTAGAGACTTATGTCATGTTACAAAAAGGGTCAACTCCTGAGCGATTATACTCTAAATTTCCCCCTATGATGAAACAGGCTCTAGGCGAGGATTATTCTCCAGGCGCTTTTGAAGTCTATTTACAATCTATTAAAGATATTCACCTTGACAATACCTTACCTCAAGGTAATAGGCCCATTAGTAATCCGAAATACTCTTATATTTTAGCGACGATAGGGATATTAATTCTTTTAGTGGCCTGTGCCAATTTTATCATTTTGGCCATAGGACATTCAAGCAGTCGTGCCAGAGAGGTTGGGGTACGTAAAGTGATGGGAGCTGAAAAGCAGCAGTTAGTTTACCAATTTATGGGTGAAGCCTTTATTGTAACCGGCATATCGGTAATTTTGGGCTTAGGTTTTTCATTAGCGTTACTAAATCCATTTAATACTATTATCAACCGCGAGTTGGCATTTACATTAGACATTTCCTTTATTGTTTTT
>JBBKXS010000202.1:0-5860 GCA_037969605.1 Flavobacteriaceae bacterium | reverse complement strand
ACAAGATCATGATATTGCTTCATTTTTTCATTCTTTTATCAGGAAATAAAATTAAAAAAAAGCTTCGACATTATAGAAGGAAGCCTTAATTAATTTTAAAAGTTATTAACGGTTTATCCGATAATCATTCCGGCTATTGTAGCCGAAATTAAAGAGGCAATGGTCCCACCAATTAAGGCTTTCATACCGAACTCCGAAAGCGTTTTTCGCTGGCCTGGAGCTAAGGAACCAATCCCACCAATTTGAATACCAATGGATGCAAAATTCGCAAATCCACATAACATATAGGTAGCCATAATTACAGATTTTTCATATTGGAGGTGCAATGAGTTAGAGACATTTTTCAATTCGGCCAATTGAATATAACCAATAAATTCACTAGCTGCTAGTTTTATTCCCAATAATTGACCCATAAGCAACATGTCTTCTTTAGCGACTCCTATAAGCCACATTAATGGTGAAAATACAGTACCTAAAACGGCTTCTAAGGATACGGCACTATAAGGTGAATTTTCGCTAACCCATTGGTTTAAGTTGCCAATAGATCCCAATTTTAACAACCCATAGTTTATCATGGCGATAAATGCAACAAAAACCAAAAGCATGGCGGCAACATTCACTGCCAATTTAAAGCCTTCGGTAGTTCCAATGGCAATGGAGTCTAATATATTTGAACCTATTTTTTGCTTTGAAACGGTTACGTCGGTATTCACAGCTTCGGTTTGTGGGAATAAAATTTTGGAAATGACAACAGCACCAGGAGCCGCCATCACAGAAGCGGCCAATAAATGCTTTGCAAAATATTCCCTCAACATCATATCATCGCCACCCAAAAATTGAATATAGGCCGCCAATACCCCACCTGCAACAGTAGCCATTCCACCAATCATGACCAAAAGTATTTCGGACTTATTCATTTTTTCTAAATAAGCTTTGATCATCAAAGGAGCTTCGGTTTGACCTAAAAATATATTCCCTGAAACACTTAAACTTTCTGGACCTGAAATTTTTAAAGATTTTGTCAACAACCAAGCTAATCCTTTCACCACTTTTTGGATGATTCCAAGGTAAAATAGTACAGAAGTCAGTGCGGAGAAAAATATAATGGTTGGCAAAATGGTTATGGCAAAATTTATAAGAGGACTTTCAAGTTTTCCCGAAACAAATGAACTAAAAAGGAATTGTGTGCCTGCTTCGGTGAAGGTTAGAATTTTATTAAAACCTTTTCCCAATAACCTGAATATATTTTGAACAAACGGAACTTTTAATATCGAAATCGCTAATATCAATTGAATCCCCAAGCCTATACCAACAGTTTTCCAATTGATACGTTTTTTATTGCTGCTAAATAAAAATGCAATAAAAATCAACGAAATCATCCCTAGAACACCACGCCAGAAACTTTCAAAAGTAAATCCATTTGTGGATGTGGCTTTGTTAAGTTTTTCAGGCTCTTTGAAATTAGGGTTTGAATTTAGGTTTGTTAATTTATTGGTCGTGTCATTTACAGTTAAAGTTAGGTTAGAATCGGTAAGTTCAGTGGCTTTATCCCTAGAAATTGTATCCTCTTGACGAATATCATTGAAAGCCAACAAATTGTTATTGTGGAATATGTGACTTGAAATTTTTAATTGATTGTAAGTTTTTGAGGAGGTAAATTTTCCAGAATTGGAATTGAACTCATTTGCCTGTAAGGAAATAATTCCAAAAAAAATAGCTGTAACAGCTAATAATACTTGTTTCATATAACGGTTTTAGCGTTTGGAAATTTCATCTCGTATTTTAGCAGCCTTTTCATAATCCTCGTTGGCAACAGCCTCATCTAAAAGTGCGTTTAATTCTTGAAGTGTTTTTCCTTTATAAGTTTCTTGTGATTGCGATTCTATTTCTTCAGCGACAAGATCATCTACTAAAATACTATCTTGATCATCCTCTCCCTTTTTAGGATTCACTTTTAAATAAATTCCAGCTTTGTCAAGAATATTTTTATAAGTAAAAATGGGGGCTTGAAAACGGAGAGCCAAAGCAATGGCATCACTGGTTCGGGCATCAATAATTTCCTCAATTTTATCGCGTTCGCAAATTAAGCTCGAATAAAATACACCATCAACCAACTTATGGATAATGACTTGCTTAACCACAACATCAAAACGATCGGCAAAGTTTTTAAACAAATCATGTGTTAAGGGTCTTGGAGGCCTAATTTCTTTTTCAAGGGCAATAGCTATAGATTGAGCTTCAAAAGCGCCGATAACTATTGGGAGTTTTCGGTCACCATCAACCTCACTCAAAATCAGGGCGTAAGCACCATTTTGTGTTTGACTGTAAGATATTCCTTTTATGTTTAAGCGAACCAGACTCATAATTTTGAAAACGTAAAGAACAGTTTAAATTAGGACTTTACCAACTGCAAAATGTAGATTGTGCAATTAATTCTAAATATAAAGCGTCCATTAAAGATACAAGTTATAAAAAATATTTATTGTTGTGCTTTAAATACTTTTAATTTTTCAATCAAAGTCGGAACCACCTGAAAGGCATCTCCAACCACTCCGTAATCCGCGGCCTTAAAGAATGGCGCCTCGGGATCGGTATTGATAACAACTTTTACTTTTGAAGCGTTAATACCAGCCAAATGTTGGATAGCTCCAGAAATTCCTATGGCAATATATAAATTGGCAGCAACAGGTTTACCGGTCTGACCAACATGTTCACTATGAGGTCTCCAGCCCAAATCCGAAACTGGTTTTGAACAAGATGTAGCTGCTCCAAGAACCGAGGCAAGTTCTTCAATCATTCCCCAATTTTCTGGTCCTTTTAGCCCACGTCCACCTGAAACCACAATTTCGGCATCTGCAATAGTTACTTTTCCGGTTATTTTATCAACTGAATCGACATGTACGCCGTTTTCCGGTATTGAAGGAGAAAACACTTCCGCAGTAGCACTTCCTTTACTCTCACTCAACCCCAATGAATTTTTTGATACCCCAACCAATTTCACATCTGTGTTAATAGTAATCACATTAAAAGCCTTGTTGGAAAATGCGGTACGTTTTACTGTAAATGGAGAAATGTTTGAAGGTGCTTCAACCACATTAGAGGCATAGCCTGCTTCTAAACCAACAGCCAAAATTGGTGCAAGATATTTACAATCAGCACTTGAGCTTATAATAACTACTTTTGAGCCTTCTTTTTCCGCTGCTTGTTTGATGATTTCGGCATAAGTTTTGGCATTAAAGGTATCCAGTTTTGAATCCTTCACTTTCAAAACTTTATCCACACCATAATTCCCTAAAACCGAAGCGTCATCTGCATTAATGGTCACGGCGGTAACCGTAGTACCTAATAGTTTTGCGACCTCTTTTCCATAAGAAGCGACTTCTAAAGCTGTTTTTTTAAATTTTCCTTGATCGGATTCTGTATATACTAATACTGACATAATTTTTTGTTTTTGTCATTCCTGCGAAGGCAGGAATCTATTTGTTTTTTAATTACTTTGCGGATTCCTGCCTTCGCAGGAATGACAGACTAAATAACCTTCGCTTCATTATGAAGCAGATCGATTAATTCGTCTAAATTATCTGGAGACACCAAAGTTACTGCACCTTTTGGAGCTGGCTTTTCAAATTTAACCGAAGTTGTTTCGGCATTGGCTTCAATTGGGTCAACAATAGTTAAGGGCTTTTGGCGTGCCATCATAATACCTCTCATATTGGGGATACGAAGATCACTTTCTTCAACCAAACCTTTTTGTCCACCAATCACCAAAGGGAGTGCTGTTGAAACGGTTTCTTTTCCGCCATCAATTTCCCTAATAGCTTTAGCTTTAGTGCCATCAACTTCTAAACCGATG
Organism: Flavobacteriaceae bacterium; assembly: GCA_037969605.1. GTDB lineage: Bacteria > Bacteroidota > Bacteroidia > Flavobacteriales > Flavobacteriaceae > Geojedonia. The sequence goes on along the minus strand of JBBKXS010000202.1, from coordinate 2,007 downwards.
CAATTGGTCACAAAATTGGAATTGGTCAAAGCCGCCAACATACCTGGGACCATTCCCCCATTATAATCAATGGATTCACGTCCTGCAATCACCAAATCATAGCTACCATTTTTCACAACACTAGCCAATTGTTTGGCGACGGCATAGCCATCGGTAGCAACAGTATTTACCCTAATGGCAGCATCAGCACCAATAGCCAAAGCTTTACGTAAAGTGGGTTCTGTTTCTGGACCACCAACATTGACAACATCAACACTGGCAGCTTGTTTTTCCTTAAACCACATCGCTCGGGTCAAGCCAAATTCGTCATTAGGATTGATCACAAATTGCACACCATTGGTGTCAAATTTTGTATCTCCTTCAGTAAAATTAATTTTAGAAGTGGTATCAGGAACATGACTTATGCACACTAATATTTTCATTATATAGAATTTAAATTATTTGTAAACTTTTAGAGTGTATTCTGAAAAACGTCCTAAAAAAACGGCAGATTTCTACCGAATATGGGTAATAAAATTTCAGGTTACGAAGGTAATTATTTTATTCTGATTATATGCTGTGCGTGCATAATAAATTTTAAATTATTCTATGCTATATAGTTTTTGTTTTATTGTTATTTTTGCTATTCAATATATTTTTAACTTAATAAACTCTTTCCCTTGGAAAGACAATAGATAGGATGAGGACAATTCAATTTAGAGAAGCTATTTGTGAAGCCATGAGTGAAGAAATGCGTAGAGATGAAAGCATTTATTTAATGGGAGAGGAAGTGGCAGAATATAATGGAGCTTACAAGGCTTCAAAGGGTATGTTGGATGAATTTGGAGCAAAACGGGTAATCGATACTCCGATTGCTGAGCTTGGTTTTGCAGGGATTGCCATAGGTTCGACTATGACCGGAAACAGACCTATTGTTGAATATATGACGTTTAACTTTTGTTTAGTTGGAATCGATCAAATTATCAATAATGCTGCAAAAATCAGGCAGATGTCTGGTGGACAATTTAAATGTCCAATTGTGTTTCGAGGTCCAACAGGTTCTGCTGGTCAATTAGGGGCAACACACTCCCAAGCTTTTGAAAGTTGGTTTGCCAATACTCCTGGATTAAAAGTAATTGTGCCTTCAAACCCTTATGATGCAAAAGGTTTGTTGAAATCAGCTATAAGGGATGATGATCCGGTTATATTTATGGAAAGTGAACAAATGTATGGTGATAAAGGGGAGGTCCCTGAAGGTGAATATACTATTCCGATAGGAGTGGCAGAACTTAAAAGGGAAGGTAAAGATGTAACCATAGTGTCGTTTGGAAAAATTATTAAAGAAGCTTACAAAGCTGCTGATGAATTGGAAAAAGAAGGGATCTCTTGCGAGATTATTGATCTTCGTACAGTACGCCCGTTGGATAAAGAAGCCATTTTAAAATCGGTCAAAAAAACAAACCGATTGGTGATTCTGGAAGAAGCGTGGCCTTTTGGTAATGTCTCCACCGAAATAACATATATAGTGCAATCTGAAGCTTTTGACTATTTGGATGCTCCAGTTGTAAAGATTAATACAGCCGATACACCTGCGCCATATTCTCCAGTTTTATTGGAGCAATGGTTGCCAAATAGCGACGAAGTTGTTAAAGCTGTAAAAAAAGTAATGTATAAATAATTCGCATTTTTTTGCGTTATATAAACTTCATTGGCAGTTTTGTTGATGAAGTTTTTTGCTTATGAACTGGAAACTATTATTTGTTTTTTTCTTCTTCGGAATTCTTTCTGTGCGTTCACAAACCAAGGTGAATGGTTATGTGTTTGATGAAAATAATCAACCTGTCGCTTATGCCAATATTATCTTTAAAGGGACTACCGAAGGCACAATTACTAATGAAGAAGGACGATTTCATCTCGAATCCACAAATACACAACCAACTCTAATTGTTTCTTTTTTAGGTTATGAAACTTTAGAGATTCCACTGGATAAAAAAGTGAATTACAATTTAAAATTTATTTTAAAAGAAG
>JBBKXS010000201.1:0-10846 GCA_037969605.1 Flavobacteriaceae bacterium | reverse complement strand
CGTTTAGCCAATCCAACAGAAACACCTGTAATATTAAAGTGCTTGCTTTTATCGGCATTTCTTGTTAGAGGATTGTATAAAAACTGTTTGGTATGCGATATTGAAGTCGATAATTGAGTAGGTCGTTTACCACCTAACCAAGGCTCAGCAAATGAAAAACTATAGGTTTGAAAAAAACGGCTTGCTTGTAAACGCAATGCCAAACTTTGTCCGTCTCCCATTGGGATGGGCTTATAGGCTTCTTTATTAAAGAGATCTTTAATGGCAAAATTACTAAATGACAAACCAAGGGTACCAATAAAACCACCACCACCATAACCGCCTTGAAGTTCTATTTGACTAGCACCACGTTCAACCACTGAATAATTAATATCAACAGTGCCATCATTTGGGTTAGGGTTTTTGATGTCTGGAGTTAATTGTTGTGCGTCAAAAAAGCCCAACTGTCCTAACTCCCTAATGGTCCTAATAACATCACTTTTACTGTACAATTTGCCAGGTTTTGTTCTTAATTCCCTGTAAATAACTCGGTCGTTGGTCTTATCATTTCCAGTAACGGATACATTGTTAAAGTAGGCTGGCTTACCTTCAGAAATTCGTATTTCCATATCAATAACATTGCCATCTGCACTCACTTCTACAGGATTTATAGTTGAGAACAGATACCCGTTATTTTGATAAAGATTGGTGATATCTAATGCGTCAGGTTTAGAATCATCGGCAATTCGTTTTTTTAATTCAATACCATTATAAGTTGAACCTTCTTTTATTCTTAAAATGCTATGCAAGTATTGATCGGTATAAACACTATTTCCTACGAAAGTGATTTTACCAAATTTGTATTGTTCTCCTTCTTCTAAATTGATATTCAAAGAAATGGTATTATTATCATGTTTCACGATAGTATCGGAAATTATGCGGGCATCTCGATATCCGTTTTCTTTATATTTATCTACGACGCTTACAAGATCTTCCTTAAAATCGGCTCTGATATATTTTGATCGTTTTAATATCCTAATTGGATTTTTTTGTTTGGTTTTTTTCATGGCTTTCTTCAATTTTTTATCAGAAAGTATGTCGTTTCCATTAAAGGTTATTTTATCAATTTTTACTTTATCTCCTTTGTCTATAAATACCAACATATTAACTCTACTTTTTTGGATGGAGTCCTTAATTTCAGTGGTATTAATAGTAACTTTAGTGTTTAGATAGCCTTCTTTTTTGTATTTATTAGAAAGGTAATTACGCGTTGTAGTAATTAAATTTTCGGTAACTTTAGCACCTTTGTCAAGCTTATTTTCTTTAACGATAGCTTCAAATTTGGATTTTTTTACACCTTGAATTTTTACTTCGTTAAGTTCTGGCAAGTCAATAAGATTAATCTCTAGATAGGCTGTGTCCAACTCTACTTTTGTAAGATAGATATCAATACTACTAAACAAATTTGATTTCCATAATTTTTTTAAGGCATTACTTATTTCTTCACCTGGTATGATAATGGTTTCCCCTTTCTTTAACCCAGAATAAGCAATGACTGTTTGAGAACTAAAACTGGTATTTCCTGTAACAGCAATATCACCAATGGTGTATTGTTTGCCATTATTGAAATCAATGTTTTGTGCTGTGACTACGCTCGAAAAGATGAGGGCAATTAAAATAAGTAATGAATTAATATATGTTCTCAAATATATTTTTTTAGCTAAGTTGTTCACTTGTTTTTCCAAATCGTCGTTCTCGTTGTTGATAGCTAATCAAAGCTTCATATAAGTTATTTTTTTTGAAATCAGGCCATAAGGTATCTGTAAAATACAATTCGGCATAAGCAATTTGCCATAAAAGAAAATTACTTATTCTTTGCTCTCCGCTCGTTCTAATCAACAAATCTACATCTGGTAATTTTCGCGTGTAAAGATGCCTATTTATAATTGATTCGTCAATAGTTTCTACAGAAATTATATTATTTTTAACTTTATAGGCTATTTCTTTTATAACGGATATAAGTTCCTCCCTTGACCCATAACTTAAAGCTAATGTTAAGGTCATTCTTGTATTATCTTTGGTTTTTTCAATAACTTCAAATAACTCCCTATGGGCTTTTTTTGGTAAATCTTCCAAACAACCAATGGCTGAAAGCTTAATGTTGTTATCCTGAAGGGTTTTGATTTCTTTCTTAAGAGAGGTTACTAATAGGTTCATTAGTGTTTGCACTTCTTTTTTTGGCCTTTTCCAATTTTCGGTTGAAAACGCATAAAGTGTAAGACACCTAATTCCAAGTTCAGCACTGGTTTCAACCACTTCCCTTACCGATTTGGTGCCGCTTTCATGACCAAAAATCCTAAGCATTCCCTTTTTCTTTGCCCATCGCCCATTGCCATCCATAATAATGGCTAGATGGTTTGGTAACTTAGCACTATCTATTTGGTCTTTTAAATTCATTCAAAAATTACAATAGCAAGGTTTTTCTCCAAAAGTGAACGTAAGAGTAAAGCCAGTAAACACATACCAATCATTGCTGTTGGTGTTTCCAAAACTAAATTGTTGTCTATGTGGTGCATCAGGAATACTTCCGTCCAACTCATCAGAAAACGTATATCGAGCCCCAACTTCAAAGCCTAAAATAAAATTATCGGAAACCGTGGTTTTAAAGCCCAAAATTATAGGTATGCCATAAGCCCAACTCGTTGTATCTTCAGAAGTATAAACCCCACTTGCATTAAAAAAATAATTATCATGGTTGGCCATACTTAAACCCGTATATAAATAGGGTGTTGCTTTTCTGGCGCCATCATGGAGGTTGAAGTCTAAAAAGGTAAATTCCATACCGGCAGAAATTTCCAACAAACTATTGTCAAAACTGTATCCTCTTTCAATACGTCTTGGGTCATCAGATTTTGAATCTTGCCCTTCAATATTGGAATACATTAATGACACCCTAAGTGAATGTCTAGGGCTTCTGTTCCATTTAAAAATACCACCAAAAGCAGTTTGATTTGGAGAAATATAATTGGTCGCGCCAACGTCACCAATAAAATTACTACCACCAACAAACACACCTACTTCGTAGATTTGTGATTGCCCTGTTTGTGTAAAAAACATACTTAATAAAAATAGGATTAGATACCTCATAAATTTTTAAAAGTTTGCAAATATAATAAATAAGATTAGCCTATAATAATTTGAAACAAATTGTATTACAGATAAACAGGATTTATATGGTTTTATTGTTTAATTGCGCTTATCTTCTCCCCAGAGCAATTTTTTGCGAAGCGTGTCAATAAAAGTTTCATTTATGAGTTCCACCATTTTTATTTTGAATGAAGCTTTTTTAATGGTTATTATGGTAGAGTTATGAAGTGTAGCAATTCTGGAATCCAAAGACATTAAATAATGTTCTTCACGGCCATCAACTTTAAGCTGTATTTTGGTATCGTTTGGTATTACTAGTGGTCTCGCACTTAAATTGTGAGGTGCAATAGGAGTGAGCACAAAACTACCAGCGTCTGGAGTTATAACTGGCCCACCACAACTTAAGGAATAACCGGTTGATCCTGTTGGTGTTGATACAATAAGGCCATCGGCCCAATAAGAAGTTAGATATTCTCCATTCAAATGTGTTTCAACTTTAATCATGGCCGTGGTATTTTTTCTACTTACAGCGATTTCATTTAATGCAAAATTTAAATTTTTGAGGTCCTTGTTTTCAGGATTGGTTTCAACACTTAACAAGGTTCGTTCTGAAATTTTGAAATTTCCGTTTAAAATATGATTGACTGCACCTTCAATTTCGTTGGTTTGGATAGTCGATAAAAAGCCTAAGCGCCCTGTATTTATACCTACAATTGGGATTGATAGATCCTTAAGAAAAGTTATAGCCCTTAAAATAGTACCGTCGCCACCTATACTAATAAGTAAGTCAAATGTATGATCAAGTGATTTAAACGTTTTAAAGGCATGGTATGTAATATCGGTATCCCTTCCTTTTTTAATTTCATTAAAAAAGTCATTTTCTATAGTTACATCTACCTTTTTAAGTATTAAAAGGTCAAGTAAAGTAAGAATACTTTTTTGAGTTTTACTATTATAAGCTTGACCATAAATGGCTATTTTCATTACTTAAATGTTAAGGTATTTTTTTAGGTATTCCGAACGTTCTTTGAGGCTTTCAACATAGGTGTCCTGTTCATGCCCTAAAACAATATTGTAACTGTATCTTCTGAAGGATTGAATCACATCATTTAATCCTGTATTACCAATTTTAAGGGTAATTTGAACAACGTCACTTTCAATTTTTGAAACAAAGGTCCCTAAAATTTTACCATTGTTGGATTCAACAATTTGGCTAATTTCACTAAATGAATAATCTTGAACTCCTTTTTCAACAATTAGAATGCTACCAGGTTCAGCAAAAAAAGGTGTTTCACTAAACAAACTGATGATATCATTAAGTTCATAATACCCTAAATAGCTATTATGCTCATTCAGAACGGGCATGATATTACATGAATTGTTAGCAAAAGCCTCCAAAATATCTAGCCAATTGGTGTTGTTTCTTACATAAAAACCTTCAAAGGCATAATTACAATCTTTAATTATCAGGTCACTTTCAAAACAATGGGCATCGTTTTCAGAGATACAGCCTAAATAAATCCCATCATTTTCAATAGGAATATGGGAATATGAAAGCCCATTAAACAGCAATTTTAAATCACTGATTTTTGTATTGATATTAATGGGTTTAATATCATTTATGATGTATTGTTGTAACCACATAAAGGCTCGATTTCTAATGCAAATTAATTAAAAATAACTACAAAATACATGTTCTACTTTGTATTTTTGTCAATTAAATAGATGGATGACAAAGTTAAGTGTAAATATCAACAAGATTGCAACATTGCGAAATTCGAGAGGTGGCGACACCCCAAATTTGGTTCAGTTCGCCAAGGATGTTCAACGTTTTGGGGCTGAAGGCGTAACCATTCACCCAAGACCTGACGAAAGACATATTCGTTATCAAGATGTTTACGATTTAAAGCCAGTGGTACGTACCGAATATAATATTGAAGGCAATCCAATACAGAAATTTATTGACATTGTTTTAGAAGTTAAACCAACGCAGGTGACCTTGGTTCCAGACGCAGATGATGCCATTACCTCAAATTCCGGTTGGGACACACTTAAACATAAGAATTTTTTAGTTGAAGTTATTAAAGAATTTCAACAAAATGGAATTCGGACTTCCATTTTTGTCGATCCTGATTTAAAACAGATTGAAGGTGCCCAAGCTACGGGAGCAGACAGAATTGAGCTTTATACCGAAGCTTTCGCCCATCAATATAGACTGGGGAATAAAAAAGCAATTTTGACATATAAACAATGTGCTGAATTAGCGAATAAATTGGGATTGGGAGTCAATGCAGGCCATGACTTATCCTTGGACAATATCAAATTTTTTAAAGACAACATTCCTGGATTATTGGAAGTGTCCATAGGTCACGCATTAATTTCAGAAAGCTTGTATATGGGAATTGAAAATGTAATACAAATGTATTTATACAGATTAGGGTAATGCAATTGCACTCAAACATATTGGGTCAAGGAAATCCATTTGTAATTCTTCACGGATTTTTGGGGATGGGTGATAATTGGAAAACACTTGGAGCAAAATATAGCGAAGAAGGTTTTCAGGTTCATTTAGTGGATCAGCGCAATCATGGACACAGCTTTCATCATAAAGATTTTAATTATGAGGTTATGGTTGAAGATTTAAAGCGCTATTGCAAAGCACATCAACTTGAAAATATCATTCTACTTGGTCATTCCATGGGCGGAAAGACCGCCATGTTATTTGCCGCCAAATACCCAGAACTAGTTTCAAAACTTATGGTTGCCGATATTGCTCCTCGATTTTACCCAATCCATCACGATGCCATTTTAGAGGGGTTGAGCAGTTTAGATTTTTCAATAATTAAAAGTAGGGGTGAAGCCGACCAACAATTAAGTCGTTTTGTATCCGATTTTGGGACGCGTCAATTTTTGCTCAAAAATCTATTCTGGAAAACTAAAGGACAATTGGCATTACGCATGAATTTGGACGTTTTAAAGGATAACGAATCAGCAGTTGGAGAAGCTTTACCAACACATTTAAAATTTGATAAAGACACTTTGTTTTTAAGAGGAGATCGATCGGAATATATTGCATTAAGTGACGAAGATGGTATTAAAAGACATTTTCCTAAGGCAAAAATAGTGACGATCCCAAATGCCGGCCATTGGCTACATGCCGAAAATCCAAGTGATTTTTTTAAAGAAACCCTTAATTTTATTCGAAATTGATTATATTTCTTTTCTATTTGAAAAAAACAAAAGGACTTAAAAACCTAGTATTAAAACTTAAACAATGAATTTAATCTTCCGTATTTTACTCACAGCAATCGCTGTTTTGCTATTGGCAAATTTTTTGCCTGGAGTTGGAGTGGACAGCTTTACAACGGCTATTATAGTCGCTGCGGTCTTAGCGTTTTTAAACGCTATTTTAAAACCTATTTTAATTATCCTCACATTGCCAATAACCATAGTAACTTTGGGTCTATTTTTGTTGGTGATTAATGCCATTATTATTTTATTGGCAGATAAATTTATTAACGGATTTTCGGTGAGCAGTTTTTGGATAGCATTACTATTTAGTATCCTTTTGTCCATATTGCAGTCGATCCTTCATTCTTTACTAAAAGAAGAATAAAAATAAGCTGAATTACTGCCTATTAAAAACTTTGTAGGGTTTTAAAAATATTGTATTTTTGCCACCCAATTTTATAATGAAATAATGAATATTACAAGAGAAAACATTGACGCATTAAATGCCGTTGTGAAAGTAGATATCGCAAAAGAGGATTATAGCGCAAAAGTTGAAAAGATACTTTTAGATTATCGTAAATCGGCTAATGTACCTGGTTTTAGAAAAGGACATGTGCCAATGACGCTGGTGAAAAAACAATATGGCAAAGCGGTATTAGTTGATGAAGTTAACAAGTTGTTACAGGATGCGTTAAACAAATATTTGACAGAGGAAAAATTGGATGTTTTGGGAAATCCATTGCCAAAACCACAGGATAATTTAGATTGGGATGGCGATCAATTTACTTTTGAATTTGAATTGGGCCTAGTTCCAGAATTTGAAGTCAAATTAAAATCAAAAAAATCAATTATTCAGTATAATATCGTTGCTGACGAAAAAATGCTTAAAAATCAAGTAGAGCATATTCGCAAGCAATATGGTAAATTGGTATCTCAAGATATCGTAGTAAAGGATTCCGAAATTACAGGTGACTTTGTAAACGAAGATAAGGGGATCAATAATTCTACTACACTTACCTTTGATAAATTAAAATCTAAAACTGCTCAAAAAGCTCTCTTAGGATCAAAAGTTGGTGATTTAATGACCTTGAAAACAAAAGGCTTATTTAATGATGATCATGATTTAATGCACTTTTTAAAAGTTCCCCATGATGATGCCCATGGACTAGATATAGATGTAACATTTACAATCAAAGAAGTCAATAAAAGAGAATTGGCCGATTTGGACCAAGATTTGTTTGATAAATTGTTTGGAAAAGGAATTGTAACTTCTGTAACGGAATTAAAGAAAAAAATTAAAGAAGATTCTGAAAAGCAATTTACACAACAGGCAGACCAAAAGCTTTTGAATGATGTAACGGAATATCTGGTGGGGAACACAATATTCGATTTACCATCATCATTCTTACAAAAATGGATGCAAACCGCAGGGGAAGAGCAAATGGATGCCGACCAGGCAAAAGAAGAATACGAGAAATCTGAAAAAAGCATGCGTTATCAGTTGATTGAAGGCAAATTGATTGAAATCCATAAACTTCAGGTAACATTTGATGATTTAAAAGATCATGCGAAACAAATGATCAAAACGCAAATGGCACAATTTGGTCAAATGGATCCGTCGGATAAAGAACTGGATGATATTGCAGCCCGTGTGTTATCAAACAAAGAGGAAATCAAACGTTTGTCCGAACAATTAATGAGTCAAAAATTATTGACATTATATAAATCTGAAGCAAATCTTAAAGTCAAGGAAATAACCTATGACGATTTTGTTAAAGAATTTTATAGTTAATCGTTTACAGAATAAATCATTATATTTAGAGCGTAAAACGACGTAGTTTTACGCTTTTTTTCATCAGTTAATTATTAAAAATTATATGGATTTCGGAAAAGAATTTGAAAAATTCGCTATAAAAGATCAAGGGATCAACAGTATGTACTACAACAAAATTTTAAGTAGTATGTATCCTGTAGGTTTAACACCCAATATTATAGAAGAGCGTCAAATGAATATTGCAATTTTTGATGTGTTTTCTCGTTTAATGATGGACCGAATTATCTTTATGGGAACAACAATAAATGATCAGGTCGCCAATATTATTCAGGCACAGTTGCTGTTTTTGGAGAGTACCGATTCTTCTAAAGATATTCAAATATATATCAATTCCCCTGGTGGAGGCGTTTATGCTGGATTAGGAATTTATGACACCATGCAACTCATCAAACCTGATGTTGCAACAATATGTACCGGTATGGCGGCTTCTATGGCAGCCGTGTTGTTATGTGCGGGAGAAAAAGGCAAACGCAGTGGATTGACACACTCGCGGGTCATGATTCACCAACCTTTGGGTGGAGCTCAAGGTCAAGCCAGCGATATTGAAATTACAGCAAGAGAAATTTTGACTTTAAAGGAAGAATTGTATAAAATTATCAGTAAGCACACCGGTCAAGATTATGATAAAGTTTATGAAGATAGTGACCGTGATTTCTGGATGAAATCAGATAAAGCCTTAGAGTATGGCATGATTGACGAGGTCTTATCTCGTAATTAGAATGACAAATTTATGGCAAAGGAAGAATTAGAATGTTCGTTTTGTGGTAGGAAAAAGCCAGAGACCAATCTATTGATTGCGGGTCTTGATGCGCATATTTGCGACCGATGCATCGAACAGGCACATGGGATTGTTTTGGAAGAATCCAAACAAACAGGAAATTCTGAACTATCCTCAGAGTTGATGCTTAAAAAGCCACAACAAATAAAAGCATTTCTAGACGAATATATTATAGGTCAGGAATACAGCAAAAAAGTAATGTCGGTAGCGGTTTATAACCACTATAAACGATTGTTGCAACCAAAAAGTGACGATGATATTGAAATTCAAAAAAGTAATATCATCATGGTTGGGCAGACTGGAACGGGTAAAACCCTAATGGCAAAAACCATTGCTAAAATGCTTAACGTTCCTTTGGCTATTGTAGATGCAACAGTATTGACAGAAGCCGGTTATGTTGGTGAAGATGTTGAGAGTATATTAACGCGATTGTTACAGGCCGCCGATTATAATCTTGAAAAAGCTGAAAAGGGCATTGTATTTATTGATGAAATTGATAAGATTGCTCGAAAAAGCGATAATCCTTCAATCACACGAGATGTTTCAGGAGAAGGGGTTCAGCAGGCTCTATTGAAATTATTGGAAGGAACAACGGTAAATGTGCCACCAAAAGGAGGTCGAAAACATCCAGACCAAAAGTTTATTGAGGTCAATACTGAACATATCTTATTTTTTGCAGGAGGTGCTTTTGATGGAATTGAACGGTTTATTTCAAAGCGCCTAAATATGGCCGCCATAGGGTATAAAGCACCGCATGAACACACCATTGATGCCGATAATATGCTTCAGTACATTATTCCTAAGGATTTAAAGGATTTTGGGCTTATTCCAGAAATTATTGGACGTTTACCTGTATTGACTTATATGGATCCATTGGATGCCGATACCCTACGTGCTATTTTGACCGAACCTAAAAATGCCATTATAAAACAATACAAAAAATTGTTTGCTATGGACCATATCGACTTTAGCATTACCGATGGTGCCTTGGATTTTATTGTTCTGAAAGCGATCGAATATAAATTAGGCGCAAGAGGCTTGCGTTCACTTTGTGAAGAAATATTAACTGATGCCATGTTTGAACTCCCAAGTACAGACGAAAAGAAACTGAATGTCACCAAATCCTATGCTGAAGACAAACTCACCAAAACAACCTTAAAGAAACTTAAGGCCGTTTCTTAAGGTTTCAAACTTATATAAAAAATAAGAACCACTCTTTTGGAGTGGTTTTTCATTTGGATTTAAAAACTAATACTGCGGTTAAAATCTATATAAAACTTGTTTTTTTTTATCAGTATGTTGTAAATATAACAGCAATAATTTTAATAATGCAACTTCATTTTTGTTTTTTAGTTAAACCCTAACCTATTTTCGTTGTAATTAATCACGGGGTCAATTTCTCCGATAAAATGAAGCTAAAAACCTTGCTTTAGCAATTTAAAAGAAGCAATTCATCCATGTATTCACGATTATTGGAAAGTCTGGGAATTTTATGTTGCCCTCCAAGTTTGTTATGACGCTTTAACCAATCATAAAACAAATGTTTGCGTGCAATATGAATTTTAGGTTTAATGAGCGTCATGTCATTATAACGTTTGGCTTCATAATCAGAATTTAAAGATTTCAAGGCGTCATCCAACATTTGATTAAATACATCCATATTTTTAGGAGGATTTATAAATTCAATCAACCATTCATGGGCGCCTTTCTCTTTTCCTTTCATAAAAATTGGAGCTGCAGTATAATCCACAATTTTAGCATTGGTTTTTTTGCAAACTATTTTTAGCGCGGTTTCAGCATTCTCAATAATAAGCTCTTCTCCAAAAACATTGATATGGTGTTTAGTTCGCCCCGAAACTTTTATTCTATAGGGATTT
>JBBKXS010000200.1:0-3075 GCA_037969605.1 Flavobacteriaceae bacterium | reverse complement strand
TTCCTATTCATAGTTGCGATGCTAATAGCCTTTACAACAATGGCCCAACAAGGCATCAATTACAAAGCCCTAATTAAAAATGGTAGTGGCAATGTCGTGGCCAACCAAGGTATCACTGTACAGTTTACCATCCTTAAAGGAGTAGGCATGACCAGTGTATATCAGGAGACCCATTCGCCAAGCACAGACGCCAATGGGATTGTAATTGTAAATATTGGAAAAGGCACACCCAACTCCGGTAATTACAGCGCCATAAATTGGGGCAATGACGACTATTATTTGAATGTAAAGATAAATACAGGAGGCGGCTTGGTCGATATGGGCACTACACAGTTTATGGCCGTGCCTTACGCTTTACATGCTAAAAATGTGGATGGAGCTGTTGCAAAGATTAACGACTTAAGTGATGGCAGGTCAGATGCAAATGGCTCTTCCCTGTTTATTGGAACTGATGCCGGCATTAACGATGACGGATCCGACAATGCCAATGTGGGCATAGGCTTTGAAGCCCTCAAAAGCAACAGCACAGGGTATAATAACACCGCAAATGGCTATCAGGCCCTCAACAGCAATACCACAGGGTTTGCCAACACAGCAAGTGGGTATCAGGCACTCTACTATAACACCACCGGCAATTTCAACAATGCAAATGGTTGGGGGGCACTTTACAAAAACACCACTGGAACCAACAACACCGCAAATGGCTTTATAGCACTCTCTAATAACACCACTGGAAGCGAAAACACTGCAAATGGAGCCGGGGCGCTACTAAGTAACACTGGGGGAAATGATAATACCGCAAATGGGTTTCTTGCACTTTACTCTAACACCACAGGCTACCAAAACACCGCAAGCGGAGTCGATGCACTTTACCAAAACACCTCAGGAGCTTTCAATACCGCAAATGGATATCAAGCGCTTTACAATAACACCACAGGATTCAACAACACAGCAAATGGATATCAAGCGCTTTACAAAAACACCACAGGATACCAAAATACAGCAGATGGAGGTGGAGCACTCCAAGCCAATACCACAGGACACGAAAATACCGCATATGGATATAATGCACTCCAAGCCAATACCACAGGACACAATAACACGGCAATTGGTTATGGAGCACTCAGGTTCAATACCACGGGAATCAATAATATTGGAATAGGATATTACGCCGAAGTACCAAACGGGGCAGCTAACAACCAAATTAGAATTGGTAACACAGGTATATCCTATGCAGGTGTACAAGTGGCTTGGACCGTAACCTCTGATAAAGCCTGGAAAGAACAGATAAGAGAACTCCCTTATGGTCTTGAGGTTGTAAAACAGTTACAACCTGTAGATTTTGTGCGTAAAAACAACGAACACAAAACAAGGGAAATGGGCTTTATTGCCCAGGATGTTGAAGCTTTGTTGGCCAAAATAGGTTATACAGATCAAGGGTTTTTAACCAAAGACGATAAAGGCCTCATGAGTTTACGTTATAACGATTTTATAGCCTTGCTAACCAAAGCCATACAGGAGCAGCAGGAGATAATAAGTAGTTTACAGACAACAGTCAGCAGTCAGCAGTCTGTTATTGATAATCAAGATAAAAACTATGAAAAACTCCTAAAACGAGTAGAGCAATTAGAAGCAAACAATAATCAATGACAAACATAAAAACAACGAAGTATAAACAGTTAAACGATTCAACGAATAAACAAATCAACAACAAAAAACAGATACAATGAAAACAGTATTCCTATTCATAGTTGCGATGCTAATAGCCTTTACAACAATGGCCCAACAAGGCATCAACTACAAAGTCCTGATAAAAAATGGTAGTGGTAATGTGGTGGCGAACCAAGGCATCACTGTACAATTTACCATCTTAAAAGGTGTGGGTATGACCAGCGTCTATCAAGAAACGCACACCCCAACTACCGATGCCAACGGCATTGTTATTGTAAACATTGGTAAAGGCACACCCAATTCGGGCAATTACAGCACGATAGCTTGGGGTAGCGACGACCATTATTTGAATGTAAAAATTGACACAGGCAGTGGATTGACTGATATGGGTACCACCCAATTTATGGCAGTACCTTACGCCTTAAATGCCAAAAGCGCTACGGTTAAACTAAACGACCTTACGGATGGTAAAAGTGATAATGATGGCAGCGAAAATGGATCTTCGGTGTTTCTTGGGCTGAATGCCGGGTTGAATGACGACGCTACCGATAACCAAAATGTGGGCATTGGCTTTGAAACACTCAAAAGTCCCGTAAATGCAATTAGAAATACCGCAATTGGTTATCAGGCTCTCACAAATCATATATTTAATGGTAGTAACACGGCAATTGGTTATCGATCGCTTTTTAGCAATACCTCTGGATACAGTAACACAGCAAATGGCTATCAAGCGCTTTATGCCAACACTACAGGGTTCATTAATACCGCAATTGGGACGTTGGCCCTTTCTGACAATACTACAGGATTCGGTAACATTGCAATTGGTTATGGTGCCCTTTGGGATAATACCACAGGATCCCATAATACCGCAATTGGTTATATATCAGGTGCTCAAAATTTTGTTGGAGATAAAAACGTTTTTATAGGGTATTTGTCAGGCTTTGGTGATACAGGCAGCAATAAATTATACATTGAAAACTCTGATGCCAATGCCGACAATGCCTTAATTTACGGCGATTTTGGTGCTGATAATACAACTTCAGGTAATATTTTAAGAACCAACAGCCAGTTCCAAATAGGAAATCCCGCAATTACCGGCTATGCGTTTCCAACCATAGATGGTAGCACAAACCAGACATTAAAAACCGATGGGAATGGTGTTTTAACATGGAGCTCTGGATCATCCACAATAGATGGATTAATTGACGGGAAATCTGATAACGATGGCAGCCAAAATGGCTCCTCGGTGTTTCTTGGGCTGAATGCTGGGTTGAATGACGACGCTACCGATAACCAAAATGTGGGGATTGGTTTTGAGGCACTCAAAAATAATACATCAGGAATTCTCAATATAGCTAGTGGATATAAGGCTCTTTTTAATAATACTACGGGCAATTATAATAC
>JBBKXS010000199.1:0-4601 GCA_037969605.1 Flavobacteriaceae bacterium | reverse complement strand
TCATGGAAATTTCCTAAAATGTTATAATATAAAAAGGTAAAAACCGACAATAAAATCAACTCTACAACAATTCTAATGATTAAGCCAAAAACTGTTGAATTTTCAAACATTAAGGGGATCAAGATAAATTCACACAATGCCAACACGATTCCTTGAAGTATTCCAAAACCAAGCATGGCTATAAAAAAAACTAGACCAATTGAATTTTGTGGATCAAAGTTGTTAACTCCAAAAGGCTGAAAAACCAGTAAAAAAAAGAAAACAAATAGTGACACGAAGGCAACGAATCTCCATTTTTCATGATAAGATGGTAGATAGTTAATCTCGCTGTTTAAGAATTTAACGATGGAACTCATAGTTCCTAAAAATAAACATTAATATCTAGGGTAGATAAAATTTAATATGCTAATAGCTGATCTATTTTACGTTTCACTTTCTCTACGGAAGGAATCATGGTTTCTTCCAACGTACTGTTCAATGGTACCGCTGGCATATTTTCACTACCAATGGTCATAACAGGTGCATCCAAATATTGAAAACAGGCTTCCTGTATTTTTCCGGCCAAGGCCATAGCAAAACTATTATTGGAAGGCTCTTCAGTAACTACCAAACATTTTCCTGTTTTTTTGACCGACTTCATAATCGTGTCTTCATCCAAAGGAAATAAGGTGCGTAAATCTATAATCTCAACTTGATTTTTCATATTCATTGTCGCATTATAGGCCCAATGCACACCCATGCCATAAGTAACAATGGTCAATGTTTCTACATGCTCTTGTTTCCAGATTTCCTGTAACACCCAAGCTTTACCCAAAGGTAAAATATAATCCTCGGAAGGCTCAACAGAGGTTGCGCCCTTAGTTCCCTTAACTTTACTCCAGTATAAGCCTTTGTGTTCTAAAATTACAACGGGATTGGGATCGTAATAAGCGGCTTTCATCAAACCTTTTAGATCGGCTCCATTACTTGGATAAGCGATTTTTATACCTCTAATATTGGTTAACACGCTTTCTACGGAAGATGAGTGATAAGGTCCACCACTTCCATAAGCTCCAATGGGGACACGTAACACCATACTCACTGGCCATTTTCCATTACTTAAGTAACAACTTCTACTGACCTCTGTAAATAACTGATTAAGTCCGGGCCAAATATAATCGGCAAACTGAACCTCAACAATGGGCTTTAAACCCACTGCACTCATACCAACGGTAGAACCCACAATAAAAGCTTCCTGTATTGGTGTATTGAAGACTCGGTCATCACCAAATTTTTGAGCCAAGGTTGCCGCTTCCCTAAATACTCCACCGAGTCGTCCACCTACATCTTGCCCATAGAACAAACATTCTTTATGCTTTTTCATCAATTCTTCAACAGCAAATAATGCACAATCCACCATCACTACTTTCTCGTTACCTTTTGGAGAACGTTCACCAACTTCTTCCGTTATTGGTGTTGGAGCAAAATCATGAGTAAAAAGATCTTCAGGCTTTGGGTCTTCAGCTTGTAATGCTTTTTTAAAATCCAATTTTACACAAGTTTGTGCTGAACTTTCGAGAGTTTCAATATTTTCATTTGTAAATCCACTTTCAACCAATTGGCGTTTCAAAACAGGATAAGGGTCACGGGATTTTGCTTCATCCAAATCGTCTCGATACCATTCCATTCTTACTCCCGAAGTATGATGGTTTAATAAAGGTACCTTGGCATGGACTAAAAATGGACGACGTTCTTTCCTAATGGTTTTGATGACCTTTTCAATAGCTTGATAGCTTTCAATAAAATTTGCACCATCAATAGTAATGGCTTCAATTCCCTTAAATCCTTTAGCATATTCAAAGGCATTTTGGGCCCGAGTTTCCGTTACGTTTGCCGAAATATCCCATCCATTATCTTGAACCAAATATAAAATAGGCAATTGTTTTAAAGCTGCCATTTGAAACGCTTCGGCAACTTCGCCTTCGGTAATTGAGGCATCGCCAAAACTACAAACGGTGATAGGTTTCTCTAGAGGTTCTTCGCTTGCCTTCAGAACAACATTTTTCATCCCCTGTTTTTCAAGATACTGCATACCCATGGCAACACCAGTTGCTGGAATAGCCTGCATGCCTGTGGCCGAGGATTGATGTGGAATTTTAGGCTTATCGGCATCCCTTAAACTTGGATGGCAATAATAGGCACGCCCTCCTGAAAAAGGATCTTCTTTTTTGGCCAATAATTGTAGCATTAAGTCGTAGGGTTTTAACCCAAATGCCAATAACATGGCATCATCACGATAGTATGGAAATGCATAATCCTGAGGTAACAACTGCATTCCTAAAGCAATTTGAATGGCTTCATGACCTCTTGAGGTAGCATGCACATATTTGGAAACCAATTTGAAATTGTCTTCATACAATTCGGTCATAGCTTTGGCTGTACAAAGGTGTGAAAATGCTTTTTTAAAAAGAGTTTTGTTCATCTAAACCAATTGTTTATCAATAGTGACCATCCATCCCAATTCGTCTTCCATTATTCCAGAACGGACACCGTTAACAGTATCCAACACCATTTGGCCACTTGGGTTATGGTCTTTAAAATGAATCACTTCATTTTTGTAAACAATCTCTTCAATCATGGCTACACCTACAGCAGTCCCAGTCCCAAACCCTTCCTGAAGCGATCCATTTTTAGAGGCTTCCATAATTTCATCGATGGAAATGGGGCGCTCAGTTACCTTATAACCTTTATGGCGCAATAATTCTATAGTACTTATCCGGCTAATGCCATTCAAAATACAGCCATCCAAATTAGGGGTTATGAATTCATCATTGATCTTAAAGAATATGTTCATGGTCCCCATTTCCTGAATATATTTAAATTCATGTGCGTCCAACCATAATATTTGGTCATAACCTTTCTTCTTTGCCAGTTCAGTAGGATGAATAGCTGCCGCATAATTTCCAGCTACCTTGGCTTCACCTGTGCCTCCTTTGGCAGCACGAATAAATTTAGTTTCAGCATATAACCGTATTCGTTTAGTGAATAATGGTGATGATGGTGACGCAATGATAATAAACTTGTAATGTGTTGCAGCACGCATCCCAATAAACGGTTCATCGGCATACATAAAGGGGCGCAAATACAAAGCACTTCCTTTTTGAGGTGGAATCCAATGGTGTTCCAATGCCACTAATTGTTTTAGCCCTTCAACAAACAGGTCTTCAGGAAAATTTGGCATTCCTATACGATTGGCGCTAACATTTAATCGATGGGCATTCTTTTCTGGTGTGAACAATGTAGGATTGCCATTTATATCTAAAGTAGCTTTCATGCCTTCAAAAATGGCCTGACCATAATGCAACGCCATCGCTGCAGGATGCGTTGGAATTAAATGCAAGGGTTCTATTCTTGGATTGACCCAATCCCCATTTTCATAATCACAAATAAACATGTGATCCGTAAAGGTCCTTCCTAACGGAATGTTGTTAAAATCTAAACTATGAATTTTAGACTTTTCAACTTTTAAAATTTTAATAGTGTTCTTCATAATTCTTTTCCTATTCTGAATCTTCAGAAATCTTTTTTAACTTATTTTATACTTTTCTATTGATATCAAATTGTTCCAAATAATCGGCGACACGACGCAAAAAACTACCACCCAAATAGCCATCTA
This sequence comes from Flavobacteriaceae bacterium, assembly GCA_037969605.1. Taxonomy (GTDB): domain Bacteria; phylum Bacteroidota; class Bacteroidia; order Flavobacteriales; family Flavobacteriaceae; genus Geojedonia. The sequence continues at coordinate 946 of JBBKXS010000199.1, read as the reverse complement.
CCACGCGATGGTCAAAAGAAAGTGATAAATACATCATGCTCCGAATAGCTATTTCGTCACCTTTTTTAGATGTCATTACTTCGGGTCGTTTCTTAATAATACCTAGAGCCAAAATGGCAACTTCGGGTTGATTGATGATGGGTGTTCCCATAAGGCTACCAAAAGTTCCCACATTGGAAATCGTAAACGTACTGCCTTTAATATCATCTCCTGTTAACTTGTTTTCTCTGGCTTTTTCAACCAACTCATTAACTGTCAAGGCTAATTCTTTTAAATTCTTTTGGTCTGCTTTTTTAACTACCGGGACTATTAAATTTCCATTTGGTAAAGCGGTAGCCATCCCTATATTGATATCTTCTTTGACTATAATTGTATTACCATCTACAGATGCATTTATGTTGGGAAAATCTTTGATTGCTTTAGCAACAGCTTCAACAAATAATGGCGTAAAGGTCAATTTCTCTCCATATTTCTTCTGAAAAGCTTCCTTATGGTTATTTCGCCAATTGACCATATTTGTTAAATCGGCTTCAACATATGTAGTTACGTGTGGCGAGGTATGTTTGGAATACACCATATGATCTGCAATCATTTGTCGCATTCTATCCATTTCAATCACTTGACCTTTTCCTTTATCAAAATTCAATTGTGGAATACGAAATGCTGTGGGATCTTGAACAATAGGCTGAGAAAATTTATAGGGTCTTCCGTCGTTGATATATTGGAATACATCGCTTTTACATAATCGGCCTTCATGTCCAGTAGCTGGAACTCTTGCCAATTCCTCAAAACTAATGTGATGCTCCTTTGCTATTTTAACGATTAAAGGTGAAAAGAAAAGCCCACTCTGTCCTACGGACATCTCTCCCATAGGGAAAGATGTTGGTCTTGAATCAACATATGGTTTTGGTTTTTTTGAAACTTTTTTCTCCTTTTGATGAGATTC
>JBBKXS010000198.1:0-3536 GCA_037969605.1 Flavobacteriaceae bacterium | reverse complement strand
TTTTGACGCTTTCCTCCGTAACTGACTAAGAATCTAAAAATCGATGACCCTCATAAATCATCACGGGCACCAAGCAAAGCCGAATTGTAATACAAAGACGAACCAATTGCAGATCAACTCGTTATATGTGTACTAATATACTTATTATCCCCTAATTATTTCGGGATATGTGTAACTTTTGTTCCGCTTTTTGGGTTTTATAAAATGTCTGTTTTTCTAACAAAATCAAGTTAATTAATGCTACCAGACAGGATACCGCAATTGTGCTAATTCATAAAGTTCTCTTTGTTAAAAAACCCAATCCAAGTGGCAGACTTAAATATTTGGAATGAATTTTAAATTTAAATCCTATTTTTCTGTTCATTGGAAGTACAGGCAATGGTGAGAATTATTAGTAGCGTAAGAAGTTTCTTCAGAATTAATAAGTTTATTTTCAAACTTAAATAAATAAATGATTGATTTCAATCTCATTACCATATTATGTTGAAAAGTTGTTTATTTAATTTGACTTTTACCTATTGGCTATAATTTAAAAAGCATATCTTTCATTATCCCTTTAATTAATAGCTAAATAAAATGAAGACTTATAATCTGCCTTTTGGTAATATAACTATTCTTCAAGAAAATCTTGCCGAAGTCGTCATTTTCGAAGGCATTATTATAGATGAAGGCCTAGTTGATGATTATCACAATTTTTTACTTTTATATCTCAAATCTCCTTTCTCTCTTTTAATCAATAAAAAATTTGCATACAGCTATACTTTTGGTGCACAACTTAAAATTTATGATCTGGTTCAAATTGATAAAATAGCGGTAGTGGCATACTCTAATTTTACCGAGATGGCCACAAAATTCTTAATAAATCTTAACCTTAAAAGAAATTGGAACCTTAAAATTTTTCAGGACAGGGATTTGGCCTTAAGTTGGTTACTTAAACCTGAAATTAAGACAAAGGCAATTTAATTTTTTGTCAAAAAAGCATTAATTTTGCACATCTCAATGACTTAATAATGCATCAAACCACAAATACCATTTTAATGATTCGTCCTGTTAATTTTAGGATGAATGAGCAAACGGCGGTTAATAACTATTTTCAAGAGGATTTAAGTTTAAAAAATACTGAGATTAATGCCAAAGCCCAAGCAGAGTTTGATGCTTTTGTAGCCAAACTTCGTGATATTGGTGTCCATGTTATAGTAGAGGACGACCTAAAAACCAGTGATACTCCCGACTCTATATTTCCAAATAATTGGGTAAGCTTTCACGAAAATGGGGACGTAGGTCTGTATCCGATGTTTGCAGTAAATAGAAGAAAGGAGCGAAGGGAAGATATTTTGGACCGTTTGGAAGAAGAAGGGTTTCTCATTAAAAATATTATGGATTATACAAGTGCCGAAGCTGATGATGTGTTTCTGGAAGGTACCGGAAGTATTGTGTTGGACCGCGTAAATGGGAAAGCCTATTGTGCCTTATCGGCCCGAGCAGATGAAGATTTGTTTATTGAATTCTGCGAAGATTTTGAATATACTCCTGTAGTATTTACAGCCTATCAAGCTGTGGATGCCGAACGCTTGCCTATTTACCATACCAATGTGATGATGTGTTTGGGTGAAACTTTTGCGGTGATTTGCCTGGACAGCATTGATGATAAAACTGAACGTAAAAACGTGATCAACCACCTAAAGGAGGATCGAAAAGAAATTATAGATATTACCGAAGCCCAAATGCACCTATTTGCTGGCAATATGTTGCAGGTAAAAGGATTTAAGGAAAAGCCTTTTTTAGTAATGAGTAAAGCGGCCCATGATAGTTTAACGCCTTCCCAAATTACGAGAATTGAAAAGCACTGTGGGATTTTGTCAAGTGATTTAAGTACTATTGAAACTTGTGGTGGTGGGAGCGCTCGTTGTATGATGGCCGAAGTGTTTTTACCTAAAGCCTGATTTATTCTGCTGGCCTGATTTTTGGAAGTTCAACATAAAATTTTGTTCCAACATTTACCGTGCTTTCTACCCAAATTTTACCATTATTAAGTTCCACCAATTCTTTACAAATGGAAAGGCCCAGACCAGTGCCTTTTTCATTTTTGGTACCAACAGTTGTAAAGGTGTTGTTTTTAAACAATTTGTCTAAATTTTCTTTTGCTATGCCCACACCAGTATCTTCTACACAAATTATAACATTCCCATTTTGATTTCTGTTTGAAATGGTAATCATATCCCCTGTACGGCTAAATTTAACGGCATTGGTAAGCAAGTTTTGAATGACAATTTCTATCATGCTTTTATCGGCGTAAATCAAATCTCTTTGGGATTCGTCTATAACCACTATGCGTTTTTGTTCTACCTTTTGTTCTATAAGGCTCATTTTGCTATGGAAAACATCCTGAATATTGAACAATTCTGGATTGGGTTCCAAATTTTGCATTTGGGTTTTTGACCAATTCAACAGATTGAATAAAAGCAAGGAAGCGTTGTCGGCATTCTCGCTTAACTCTGGAATCAATTCGTAAAATTCTTCTTGTGAAATACCTTCTTCCCGTAACAAATCGATAAAACCTTTAATAGACGAAATGGAATCTTTTAAATCGTGTGATACGATGGAGAACAAGCGGTCCTTTACTTTATTGATTTCTTCCAAATCGGCAATCTGATTTAATATCGAGTCGTTTTTTATTTGAATCTGCTCATTTTTGTATTTAGATTCTTCGACCTGTTTGCTATCATTTTTACGTTTCGAAATAGTGATGATCAAAAAGATTAAGGCTAAAATCAATGCAGCAATTAATCCGTATAAATACAGTTTTAAATTTTTGATCTGCCCTTGGCTTATGTTAATAGCGTCAAAATGTTCTTGGGTTAATTGTGGGTTGGAATCTATTAAATTGTCGGCATTTAAGCCCATATTGATTTCTGGAATTTTGGGAAGCACATTTTTGTCAAGTTCAGACTTCAGTTTAAAATATTTGCTTTGCCATTGAAATGCACTTTGAAATGCGCCTTTAGTAGAATCCAATTCTTTTTGAAGTCTGTAATTTTTTAAAAGTTCTAGCTTATTATCAGAATCTTGAGCCAATCCATACGCCTCATTTAATTGAATTTCTGCCAACCTAATATGATCTAGTTTTAAGTTGAGATCGGCAATGGAGTTCAAAGCACTTAAAATACCATCGTTGTTTTTAATTTCCCTATTAAACTTTAAAGCATCAACCAAATATTCTGCAGCTTTATCGAAATCATTAAATTGTAAATATTGATTTCCAATCTTGGGTAAAATATCTCCTTTAAGATTTTGGTCCTTTTCTGGATCGATTAAAGCAAGCAGTTTTTCATAAAATTCAATAGCCCTTCTATGTTCTCTTCTTTCTGAATATAATTCGGCGATATTTTTCGTGGTTGTTATAATACCGGAACTATCCTTTAATTGTTCCCTAACTTTTAAGGCTTTAAAGTTAAACTCCAAAGCTTCATCTATTTGGTGGGTGTTGTAATAAGCTTCCGCCAAATTATTATAAGCAATGCTTAGCTCGTTGGGCA
>JBBKXS010000197.1:0-3733 GCA_037969605.1 Flavobacteriaceae bacterium | reverse complement strand
CTATTAATTACAGCTAGTTCAGCATTACGTTGTTCTGTTTCATTAAAGAGACGTGCATTTTCCAGAGCGACACTCATACTGTTTGCCAATGTGCTCAACAAACGTACATCGGAATCGCTAAAGGCATTTTCTTTATCTAAATTTTGGAGACTTACATAGCCACGAACAGTGTCGCCAATAATAAGCGGCACGTACAACATAGATTTTGGATCTTTTGTGCCAGGAGCTGGGGCTGTGCTATTTCCAAGTTTTGTTAAGTCTTCATCTGAATTTCCGTTAATATGAATTAGTTTTTGAGTCTTAATTAATTGTTGTCTTATATCGTCGAAAGCTCGAGGTTCAAGATAAAACCGCTTGCCATCTTCAAAGGCATAGTTAAAAATTTCTTTATGGTTTTCATGATCAAAGGTGGCAATAACGGTTACTTGAGAATCAAAGAGTTCTTTTGTTTTATTACCTACCAAATCATAAATGCCCTGCATATCCATTTCGGCAACCAAACCTTCCTGTACACTGTTAATTACCGCAAGTTCGGCATTCCGCTGTTCTGTCTCATTAAAAAGGCGGGCATTTTCCAAGGCTACACTCATACTGTTTGCCAAAGTGCTCAACAAACGCACATCGGAATCGCTAAAAGCATTTTCTTTATCTATGTTTTGAAGACTTACATAACCACGAACAGTATCTCCAATAATAAGTGGCACATACAACATGGTTTTTGGAAGTTTGGTTCCAGGGACTGCTTTTGTGTCTGCTCCAAGTTTTTTTAAAGCTTCAAAAGCATTTTCTTTAATATGAATGAGCTTTTGAGTTTCAATAAGACGTTGCCGAATGTAGTTAAAACCGCGAGCTTCAGGATAAAACCGCTTTCCATCTTCAAAAATATAGTTAAAATGTTCTTTGTGATTTTCATGATCGAAGGTTGCAATAATAGTTACTTGAGAATCAAAGAGCTCTTTAGTTTTATCGCCCACCAAATCATAAATGCCTTGCATATCCATTTCGGCAACCAATCCTTCTTGCACACTATTAATTACGGCGAGTTCGGCATTACGCTGTTCGGTTTCATTAAAAAGTCGAGCGTTTTCAAGAGCGACACACATACTATTTGCTAAAGTACTTAACAAACGCACATCAGAATCACTAAAAGCATTTTCTCGATCCAGATCTTGCAGACTTACACAGCCCTTAACTTGGTCGCCTACCATTAAAGGAACGAAAAGCATCGATTTTGGCAGACGTGTGCCAGGTACTGCCAGATGCTTTTCTCCAGTGATTTTATAAATATCGTTGTCGGCGTCTTTGTTGACAAGAAGCAAGGACTTATTTTTGATGATCCAGTTGCGAATCTCATTTAAAGGACGGGGTTCTGGGTATAATCTTTCGCCATCTTCGAACAGATAGTGAAAATGCTCCATACCTGTGTCATGGTTGAAGGAATAAATACCTAAAGCCGGAGCATTAAAAAGTTCGCGGATTTTATCACCTACCAAATCATAAATACCTTGCATATCCATCTCGGCCGCCAATCCTTGTTGTACACTATTAATTACGGCGAGTTCGGCGTTGCGCTGATCCAGTAGAAGAAGAGATTCTTTTAAAGTTAATGAAACGCCGTTATCTTTATTAATTTTAGGTTTGTTTTTCAATGCTTGGTTTGATTTTGTTGGTTTAGCCTTCATTTAAATTACATTTATTATCATTCCTCCACCGTTAAATATAGGTTGTTTTGGCTTTATTATCAAGTTTAAAATAGATGGTAAACTATAATTCTATTCGCGTTGATTTAGTTAATGTCATTTTATAATAACAGTTTGGATATGTAAATATGACTCTAATTATTTTCTCCTTGCATCAGAAAGCTGTTTAGTATCCACATACTGCTGGAAAGCAGTCACTTTTCCATCTTTAAGTGTCCAAAGATGTGCCACTTGTGTATCAAAGGTTGCTCCATTCTTTTTTAGTTTTCCTTGGTAACGCAAGGTTGCAAGGACTTGGTTGTTCAACATGTCGTGCAATTGAATGTTGACAAGTTTATAAATATTCATGCTCTGCTCCAACGCGCTCAAAAACACCTTTTAAAACAGCATCTGGTCCCTTATATGGGTTGCCATCGGCATAGTCGTTACCTTCGGCCTCATTCCAAACAATATTGGCATCCATGCCGCCAAGAACTGTAGGCATGTCACCAGAAGCAAAGGCGTTGTAAAGACTATCGATGATGCCCACATTTTCAGGAGCAGAGACGATACCTAATTGTTGTAGGAATACCATATTATCAAAAAATTCCTGTTCCTGAGCAATTTTCCCATCTTTCATTTTAACTAAAGTGACCCCTTCAATATCTACTGTTTTTCCTGATGCTGGAATACCAAAGAAGTCGCCTGAATGTGTACCTTTAAACCTCCAATGCTTTACAAGTTTATCACCTTGTCCAAATACATCTGCAATGGTAAATTCAACGTTAGAGAATCCTGTTATAAAGTTTGAGTAATAGGCTTTAAAATCATCAATCCCTACCACGTTTTCTGGGCTTGATACAAGGGTTATGCCTTCGTCAAAATTGGAATCGTTGATAAGGTCCAAGTCTCCGTTATTTATAATATTGTCCCAGGTTTGGGAGTACATGGTTATATTATCCTGGACATGTTTTTCATTTGAATTGCAACTAGTTAGCATAAAGACTAGGGCAAGGCTTAAAATTCTAATTGTGTTGATCATGATTTTATGGTTATTTAATTATTCATTATTGCTCCGCTTTCCATAAAGCGAAATCTATTTGTTTTGAACTTCCTGTGTGCCATTAATTTATATAAAAAACAGATAGATTGCATGTAGTTGCTCTACAAAACCCAATCTATCTGTTTTTATTTTAATACTTATTCTGTTTGTTATATCTCATCTACTATTTTTTAATGGTTTACTGATTATTTAAATTCAATTTCACTCTAACAAATTAACTTTTTTGTAAAAGCGCCATTGAAAAGAAAATTGGTATAAAGGCAAATGTTAAGAACAAATAATCATCACCTGGTAATATAGTTGTAGGCGATATTTGGTTAATAGTAAATACTATAATAAAAGGTAGTAGACCTAAAACAGCACCTAACAGCATTTGATTTAAACCCGATGATTTTCGAGTTTCAGCATTGGCTTTTGAATATTTGCTGATAAGTGTTATTAATGATAATCCGAAATAAAATATTATTACCACAAAAAACAGAGTCCTTAATGTAACGTTTAGGCTGCTTGTACTATCGGGTTGTACAAAATTAAGTATCCAAATAATTACCACCATTACTGCAGCAGGGGCGTAAATCCAACGACTGTTACCTCCATTCAAAAAAGAACTTTGTGGTGGGTATTGTAGAATAAAACGAGCCAAGGCTACAAAGGCAAACATAACAATTGTGATGTTTATACTATTAACAAGTTCTTGTAAGAAACCAGGGTTAATATATGGTCCATTAAACCAAACAAACCCAAAGAATACCGCAAAAACAGCAAAAGCAAAACTTAAGGCTGTTTTCTTTTTTTGATCGACATAAAGTCCCAAAACGAGGAATAGTAAACCCATAATAAATGCAGCCATATTTAGCGTACTATTTTTATCCGGTAATGCAATATAGGTTACTTGTAAAGCCTGTTCTTCGCCGTTTCTATCAACAACAATTTCAATAGTTTGTCCAATTTCTGTACGTTTTCTTTTTGAAAATGCTTTAGAGTCTGTCAC
>JBBKXS010000196.1:0-17758 GCA_037969605.1 Flavobacteriaceae bacterium | reverse complement strand
TTTTTAATAATAAAAACGAGGCGTTAAAATTTAGAGAGTTTTCAATTGCTAATTTTCAAAACATTAAGAAAGTTGCCGAGAAGTATTCTAACCATGCTAAACTAAATGAAATTAAAGTTATACAGTTTGACGCTATAGTTCACGTTAAATTTATTTATACAACAGGAGATGCATCTGGTCAAAACATGACAACATCTTGCACTTGGCATTCCATGATATATCTGGTAGATAAATTTAAAATGGCAGAAGACATAGTTCCTATTGATTTTATTATTGAAGGGAATGGTTCTTCCGATAAAAAAGTGTCCAATTCTAACATTGAAAATGGCAGAGGAATTAATGTAACGGCAGAATGTAATTTAACCGAAAAAGTCGTAAATCAAACATTAAGAACTACCAGCGAAAAACTTTTACAATGTTATTTTCCATCAAAACAAGTGAGTTCATCTAATAAAATGGTGGGTTACAATGTTAATGTAGCCAATGCCGTTGCTGCAATATATGCTGCAACTGGTCAAGATTTAGGATGTATTCATGAATCCAGCATTGGTATTCTACATTTAGAAAAAACCGCTGAAGGAATTAAATTCCAACTTAACCTTACTAACCTTGTTATTGGAACGGTTGGTGGTGGCACCCATTTGCCAAAACAAGCCGAGGCTCTTAATTTAATGGGGTGTTTTGGAAATGGAAAAGTTGAACGATTTGCAAAACTCATTTGTGGTTTTGCATTAGGCTTGGAAATTTCAACTTATTCAGCTATTGTAAGTGGAGAATTTGCTAAAGCACATGAAAAACTCGGAAGAAACAAGCTTAAAAATTGGTTAACGCGTTCTGAATTATCTACCAGATTTTTCCAATCCGTCTTATCGGAGACGAATAGCAATCATATAGTCGACATAAATATTGCCGAAGATGATATCATCGAAAATGGTATTATCACAACCATTGCCTCTCGAATCAATAAAAAGTTAATTGGATTCATTCCATTAAATATGAAATGTGAATATCCAAATGGTGAAATTATCAGCAATAAATTATTGGTTAAATCCAAAGCACTCGATGAGGAAGTCATAAAAGGTCTGCATTTAATAGCCGCTTCAATTGACCCTAAGCTTTCCGATCTATTCAAATTATCAAAAGAAAACCTAGAATTCAAGAATTCGCATATCAAGGAAATTGAGATTTATAAATATTTACATTCTTCGGGATTTTATTTTATGCCTAAATACTATGGTAGTAAAATAAACCCAAAAAGAGAAATTTACTTATTCATTCAACAATTATTAGATTATACAAAGCTTAAGATTGCCAACTCCGAAAACGAACCAGAAAAATGGAAACAAAAAGATATTTGCACCGTAATAAGCGTGATTAATGGCTTTCATCAAACTGCAAAAACAGAACAACTAGCAATAGTCCAGGAATTTAAACCTTGGAAATCGGTCGATTTATACAAAAAACTACTTAGCCTTGTCATTAATGAAAATGTAGAACATCCTAATTACAACCAATTAGTAAAACTCTATACTAATATTGATTCGTTTGAAGCCGAAGCAGCAGCTATTAATCTTGAAAAATCGATTATCCACAACGATTTTAATTCCAGAAATATTTTTATCGATCATGATGGCAATCCTATTATTTATGATTGGGAATTAGCCGTTATTGACTTTAAACATCGTGATATTGTAGAATTTTTAAGTTTTGTGCTTCAAGATGATTTCACGAGTGAAGATGTTTGGTTTTATTTAAAATATCATCATCAATTAAATGAAAATGAAAATTGGCAGGAATACATCAAAGCCTATACCTATTCCTTAAAAACATATTTGGCTTGCAGAGTTTCATTTTATGAGGTTTCTGGAATTTTAATACAATATGATTTTTCGAAGAGAATTATGAACAATGCATTTAGAATGCTTCAAATATTAGAATCACATGCTTGATTTTACAAGACATATTTTAACGGTACTTCCTTCTTTGATATTGGCTAATATTTTGCACATGCTAGTCGTGAAATGGAATATTTTTCCGTTTTTTAATAAAGGCCTTTCAAAAAATACTTTCGGACCTAATAAAACTTGGCGTGGTTTTATTCTAGTACCACTTTTCAACATCCTTTTTTTACTGTTATTCAATTCAATATTAAGCCTAAACCTGACCAATGCAATTACAATAGGATTCTTTCTCGGATTGGCCTATGTCACCTTTGAACTTCCTAATTCCTTTATAAAAAGAAAATTGAACATTAAAGCAGGAGAAACATCAGCAAATAGCTATTATATTTTTATGCTGGTTGATAAAATGGACTCGGCATTTGGTGTTGCCCTGGTTTACTATTTACTAAATTCAATTACTCTAACAGAAGCCATTGTTTTAATGTTAGTATGCAGTCTGACTCATATTGTCATAAGTTTGATTTTAGTTTTTACCAAAATAAAAGCATCCTTCTAATGTATATTTTAAACCTAAATACTACACTTTCAGAAAATAGCGCTGGTGCAAAAGCATTTCACTTATCTAAGATGATGCAATCGGGTTATCCTGTGCCTGCAGGTTTTGCGATTCTGTCGAATGCTTTTGAGGATTTTGCAGAGAACAAAGCGGCGTTGTCCTCAGAGTTTTTGAATGAATTAGAAGCCGAACTAAAAACAATTGGCGCCGAAAAATATATGGTTCGTAGTTCAGCCATTGGAGAAGATGGTACAGAAAATTCTTTTGCAGGACAACTTTCTTCCTTTATAAGTTCCGCACAAAAAGAAGATATTATAGCCCATATTTATAGCTGTTGGAAATCCTACGACAATGAAAATGTAAAAACCTATCAAGACAAAACGGGCAAGCACTTAAATGGAATGGCTGTGGTGGTTCAAACCTTAATCGAACCTGATTATGCTGGAGTTATTTTTACTCGAAATCCTTCTAACGAAACAGAGCTGCTTGTTGAATATGTGGAAGGACATGCCGAAAAGCTGGTTTCAGGCGAAGTAAATCCATCGAGTTTTACGGCTTCAATTACTTCTAAAACCATATTAAACAATACTCCTATTCCGTTTAAAGAAGGGATAAATCAAGCTAAAAAATTAGAGCATTTTTACGGATTCCCGCTTGATATTGAATGGGCCATAAAAAACAACATTTTTTATATTGTTCAAGCCAGACCAATTACGACAAATGCAAAAAGCAAAAAGATCTATTGGTCGAATACGAATGTTAATGAAAATTATCCTGATGCACTAACGCCTTTATTGTACTCCATAGCACGGGATTCTTATTATCATTATTTCAAAAATTTATCTAAACTTTTTCAAATTCCTGATAAAAAAATAGCAGCATTAGAATCCTCCTACGCCAATGTGATTGGTGCTTTTGGCTGTAAGATGTATTACAATATGTCTAGTATTCATGAAATTATTTCAGCTTCACCTTTCTCTGAAACCTTAGGAAAATCATTTGATAATTTTGTTGGTTATACCGAATCGGAAAAAATAACTAAAAAAATAGGTGTTGGCAGCAAGTTAAAATTTGTCCGAGCCGTTTTTAAATTTAACTCAAAACTGGAAACCACGGTTGCTGATTTTGAAACGCTCGCGTTAGAATATTCCAAAAAAGTAGATGCTGCCATTTCGTTTGATGAACTTCGACTGTGTTTTCATGCATTTATTGAAATCCGGATGCATAGTTGGCATAAAGCTTCATTGGCCGATTTTTTCGCCATGTTATACCATGGTATTTTGGGCAAATATTGCAAAAAGTTCTATGGCTCTGAAGCCGAAGGAATTCATAACAAACTCATTCAGGCCATTCCGGGATTAATCAGTAGCAACCCCATCATTTTGATTTATAAAATCAAGTGTGCTATCAGAAAAAACGAAATAGTTTATGAGCAATTCAAATCATTAAGCGCTCTAGCTTTTTATAATTGGCTGAACGACAGTTCGAATGAATCTGAAATTAAAAATCTAATTCAAGATTATATTGATAATTGGGGGTATCGCTGTTCGGGCGAATTGATGTTAACGACCAAAAATTATTGTGAAGAACCCGAAAAATTTATTGAACTCCTCAAGCAATACGATTCCCTTCCAGATAGTGACCCTGAAGAATTGATAGCCCTAAAATTTAAAGAACGCAATAACCATATCGCTGATTTTAAAAAAAGAATCTATACTAAAAATGGTGTTCTTTTTCCTCTTTCTTTGATTCAAATTGGGATTTTAAATCTTTTGATAAAACTCGCCATAAAAGGTATTGCTTCTAGAGAAAGAGTACGATTAAAACAAGCTTTAATCTATTTCAAATTCAAACAGTCCATCAACAAATCGGGTATTGAATTTCAAAAGAGAAATTTGCTTAACCATGCCGACGATATCTTCTATTTACGTTATCAGGAAATTATCGAACATTTTAGCACCTCAAATCTCCTTCCTATTACTATTAATGAACGCATTACATCCGTAAGAGAAGCATTCGAACACCATAAAAACATACAATTTCCAGATGATTTTTCGAGTTATCTTGGCGAATATCCTGTAGCAGAAAAATTGAACCAACAAAAAACCGCCAATCAAAATTTGGAAAATGAAATCGTTGGATTATCAGTTTGTGGAGGAATCATAAAAGGGCGCGCCAAAGTATTGTCATCCGTAATGGAGGCTTCGAAACTTGAGTTAGGAGATATTTTGGTAACTCGACAAACCGATCCAGGTTGGGTGGTTGTCTTTCCATTAATCAGTGGATTGATTGTAGAGCGAGGAGGAATGTTATCGCATGGTGCGATTGTATCTAGAGAGTTTGGAATTCCAGCAATTGTCGGGGTTGAAAACGCCACGCAAAAATTAAAAGACAACGACTTAATTATATTAAATGCCGATACTGGTGAAATTACAATCGTAAATGAGTGATTTTATTCTATATATAAAACAACGGTTTAATTTTGGCACTTTTTTATTGCTGACAGTGTTCCTATTGCTGTTTTCTAAAAATAATCTCCTTTTTGGTTGGGAAGATATATCCAATTTTTTTCTCCTTTTCTTTTTTCTGTTCCTCATGAGATTATATGATGATTTACAAAATTCAGCTACCGACAGGGAAAAGAAAAATAGAATTTACACCGAAACTAAAGCAAAGAAAAATTTGAATATAGTGCTTGCAATACTTCTTGTTACTTTTCTCTTTTTTGTCTACCAATTTAAGACCGAACTGTTTAAATACGTCATCCTGTTTTTCTTAATCAATTGGTTGCTGTATCTGTTTTTATATCATGTGAGTAATTTCAAAAGTTATTTACCATTACTTAAATATCCACTAGTAAGTATCGCTCTTTTAGGAGAATTCAATAGGGCTTGTATCGCATTGTTTCTTGCTATGATAGTTTTTGAAATTTTGGAAGATGCTCAATTTCCAATCGCTAGAAAATACAGTTACCCCATTGCCATTGTTGCGATGACTTTACTTATTCCAACCATACATAAATACTATTTTATTCTATTGCTGGTCATGTTAGCACTCACCTTTTTCCTTATTGCAAAAAAGACTAAATGGTCTCCATACCTATTCTTGATTTTGTTTTTATCAACTCAGCTAATTACTATATCCTATGACATTTAATCCATTAGAAGAAATAAAAAAACTCGACAATCCTTCAAGATTTAATTTTGAGAATATCGCATGTTACCAATGTGGCTCGGATGAATCCAAAAAATTTCTGGTAGGTGAAGATGATTTAACAGGAAAAGAAGGCCAATTTTTATATGTAAAATGTACCGAATGTGAGTTGGTTTACCAAAAACCGAGATTGCCAATTACTGAGATTAAAGAATTTTATGACTCGGAATATATAGCGCATCGCAAGAAAAAGGATTGGGGAATACTAACGCCACTTTACGAACATGCTATGAACAAACATGATCGAGAAAAAGACAAATTAATCTCAAAATACATCCATGTTGATTCTGAAACTGAGGTATTGGATGTAGGTTGTGCGGTGGGAACATTTTTGCTTCACCTTAACAAAAAATACAACTGTAAAATCCATGGGGTAGATTTCAAAGAAGATTTAACATATCCTGATTTTGATAAAATCAATTTTTATGAAGGCTTATTTTACGAACAATCGCTTCCTGAAGATTCATTTGATTTGGTAACCATGTGGCATTTTTTTGAACATGATTATGATCCGAATAAATCACTCGAAATGGCAAAAAAAGTCTTGAAACGTGACGGGAAATTGATTATAGAAATTCCAAAATTAGACTCACTAACCTATAGACTTTTCAAGAACAAATGGCCCGGAATTCAAGCGCCTCAGCATACTGCTTTGTATACCAAGCAAAGCATCCTGAATATGCTGGAAAAACATGATTTAGTAGTGGAAGAATACCTGCCTTACGGAGCTTTTCCACCGTATTTTTATATTTTTACTGGAACCTACTTCAAAATATTAGGAAAAGGATTGAAATTGGATAAGATAATTTTTCCTTATTTCTTGTTTCAGCTTTTGCTTAGCCCGATTTTGTTTTTTCAAAAAAAGTTAAACCTCTCAATGCAAACCGTCGTATGCAAGCAAAAATAAAAACCATTTCGAAAATTGCAATCGCGTTTATAACACTGGCTTTTTTGGGTTCAATAGCTTTACTTTTACGAGTTATTTCCTTTGGGTATTTGTTAAATTTCAACAGAAAGTATTTTATCCCTTTCACATCAAAATTAATTTTGAAAATTAGTGAAGTTGAAATTGAATTACCTAAGGAAATCCCAAATATTGATAAAGACCAATATTTTATTACCTTCAATCATAATTCTATTATGGATATATTTGCCCTCACTGCACTAGGTCATACTAATACCATTTTTCTTCTTTCAGAAAAAACCTTAAGAATTTTACCACTTACATTAACAGCGTTAAGCATAGGGATTTTGTATATCCCACAACAACATCACATTGCTAGACGCTTAAAGTTTTTCAAAAGGTTAGAAAGGTTGGCAAAAAATAAAAAAATAAATATTGCAGGTTCTTCAGAAGGTGTGCATGAACATCATCATGGCATTGATAAATTTAACAAAGGAGTATATCATTTTGCGACGGCTTGTAAACTAAATATCCTACCTTATTTCATAACCAATCCTAAAGAAACCGGTGCTCTAAAAGGCTATTATAAAGATGTTAATAAAGGATTTATTAAAATTGAGAAATTGGAAACCATCAATACTCAAAACTGGACATTAAACGACCTTGTAAAAAACAAAGAAGCGGTAAGAGATATTTATGTAAAAAAGTTCAACGAAGTACATAACACGGCTATATTATGAAGCATAAAATTCGAAAAACTAAGAAAACTGAGTTTAAAGCCAGCAACTCAAAAGCTATTTCTTATTTAATTATTCCTGCTATATTCATGGTGGCTGGAATTTATTTATCCTATTTTCCAATCTGGTCCGTTGGTTATATTTTTGGGCAACTGCTTTTAGGAATTTTCTTTTTTCAATGTTTTATTTTACTCCATGAAACTGGTCATTACAGCTATTTTAAAAGCAGATTTGCCAATTCCTTATTTGGAAACATTTTCGCTTTTATATCCTTTATTCCATTTAGCAGTTGGGTAAATATTCACAACCTGCATCATAAATGGACTGGTTATCGAGATAAAGATCCAACAACAGAAGGAACAGTTTCACCAAAGTTTAATACTTTGACAAAATTGCTGGTTAACCTTTCATGGCTTATTTGGTTTCCACTTTTTACTATTGGATATAGAATTGGCAATTATTGGAATATTACCAAATTAAAAAAATATGTTCCCCAAGTTCATTTAACCAAGATATATAAAAACATAGTACTGCAATTTATTTTATATTTAATATTGATCTATTTTGAAGGCTATTGGATTTTACAACATTTGCTTTTAGGCTATTTTATGAGCCTTATAATTAGCGATGTTTTTATTTTGAGCCAACACTCCCATATAGAAATCCCTATTGCAGGTGGACAAAAGGTTAAACCCATTCGGTATTCCGAACAATTGAAATATACTAGAAGTATAAGCTTTCCAGGCATATTAGGAAGGATTATTTATTTCAATTTCAACTTACATGAACTACATCATTTTCAGCCAGGTATACCAGCGTATTATTTAGACAAAATGAACATAGAGACCTCGAATAAAGTAGGGTTTCTGAATTATTTGGTAGACGCTAAGTTAATGAGCGGCATGGACTTTGTTTTTAATTCGTCTGATAAAAAAATTGGCGCTAGGATGGATAAGAAATAATCCATTTAATTTAATGAAATCCCAACTACTCACTTCCAACCAAAGACATATTTCCTTCTAAAAGAAGAATAGGTTGTATATCTGCAGTTATCAGAAATTAATTATACCTTAGCTTAATTCAGTAAATTCATTAAATAAAATATCATAGTAATGAACCCTAATAGGCCTTTGTTAGCCTTTATATTATGTATTTCATTTTTTTTGTTTGGGCAATTTAATTATGCCCAGGAACATTCATCTGCTCCTTCTTTAAGTTTTGAGAAATTTAAGTTGCCTTTAGGTCATTTAGGCAATAGCGTTCAATCTATTGTACAGGATTCTATAGGCTTTATGTGGTTCGCTTCTAAAAATGGACTTCATCGCTGGGATGGCTATCAATTTAAGACTTATAAGCATGATCCAGCAGACTCTACCACTATCGGTGGCAATTATGTAGAATATATCTACCTAGCCAAAGATGGGGCGCTTTGGTTGAGTACTGGTTGGGGGTTGGAGAAGTCTGGCCTTGATCATTTTAACCAAAAAACGGAGACATTTCGGCACTACAACTACAATTCCAACATGATAACCGATCAAGACGCCTATAACATAGCAGCAATAGTGGAAGATGATCAAGGTAATATTTGGACAGGAACCCACTATGGTGTATATCAACTAAATATAAAAACAGGATTATTTAAACAATATCTTCACGACCCAGGAGATCCCAACAGCCTAAGCCATAATATTTGCCGGTCAATATATAAAGATTCTAAAGGCACCTTATGGTTTGGAACGGGTCTATTCTGGGATCAATCTTCCGAAGGCGGACTCAACCGCTATCGGCCTGAAACTGATGATTTTGTCAAGTATTTTCATGATCCAGCTAATCCCAACAGTTTGAAATCAAATATCATAACCGAACTATTTGAAGATTCAAGGGGCAATTTTTGGGTAGGAACCACAATGGGCGGTCTACATAAAATGAACAGACAAAATGGAACCTTCCAAAGAATTCTAAATGAAACGGTAAAAACATACCCATTGAGCCTTCCGATTCCCGAAAATAAATCAAACACATTTGTTCAATATATATTTGAAGACCAACAAAATAAATTATGGATTGGTTACTTTAATGAAGGAATTACATATTACGACCCCAATACCGGGTTTGCACAGATATTCGAATCTGATAATAACGACCCTGAGGGATTACCAGAAAAATATGTATGGAGTATGTCTCAGTCGCGTGATGGCACCTTATGGGGGTCCACATCCGGACCAAAAAGTACCGTTTTTAAAATAAAAAAAACGAATTTTAATCATTATCCACTCCAACCCGATACAAATCTTCTAAATTCTTTTTGTGAATCAAAAGATAATAAATTATGGGTCGGCACCCGTGAAATTGATTTATTTCTGCTCGATTTGAAAACTAAAGATCAGCTCTTTTTTCACCCAAAGAGGATTGAATCATCTTTTATCGATATTGATAAAGTTATACTTGATAAAAAGCTTATTGAAAAAAATCAAGTGCTCAAAAATCTCATGAAAGTAGTAGAAGATAATTCAGGAGGGCTGTGGATGATTAAAGACTTTCTGCCTGGACTAATTTATTTTAACCCTGTCAATGAAGACTTAAAGATTTATCTCCATGACCCTAAAAATAATCATAGTATTGGTGAAGGGGCTGTTTCAGATATTTTGAAGGATGATCAAGGTCATATTTGGATGGTAACTGCCAAAGGTGATCTGAATCTATATGACTCTAGTAACGATCATTTTATCAGTTTTAAATATAATGCTCTTAACACTAAAGAATTAGGATTGGGTTATAATTGTCAATTGATCCAATCCAACGATGGGAAGATTTGGATTGTTGGTACAGGAAAAAAACCAGACCAACTACCTCCTATAATTGGGTGTTTTGAATCAGGTATTAATACGTTTCATTTTTTGGATATCAATCTAACGGAAAATGAATTGTATTTTTTTGATAAAGAAATTAGAAATGTTGAGGAAGATGTAAGTGGCAATATCTGGTTATGTAATCAAGCCTATTTAATTAGAATCGCACCTTCCAACAGCAAAATTGATATTTATCATAGTTATCTATTTGAATCTGAATATTTTAAAGGCATGGTCATGGACGATATGGATCGTCTCTGGGTAATTGGGGAAAATATTTCTTTTTTTGATCCCCTTATCGGTATGACTAGTATCAAAACTGTAGCTACCAACACCATTAAGAATTTCCCGGGATTTAAACAAATTATCTTTAAAGATGCTAAGGGGCTTATTTATATTGGTGGAGAAGGTGAATTTCAAAGCTTTAATCCTGCACTATTTAGTAACAATAAAGGGAATACTAAAACAGAGGTGATGATATCCAATTTTGAGTTACTGAATGATCAGGGGGGGAAAACTGACAACATCAATAGAAATGTGCTGACTAGTTCGACAATCAATTTAGATTATAATCAAAATACGTTTTCCATTCGATTTGCAGCACTTGCTTTTCAAGAACCCCTGAAAAATAGAATTCAATTTAAACTTGAAGGGTTTGACGAACAGTGGCGTACTGCAGGTTTGGAACCGATAGCAACCTACATAAAAGTACCTCCAGGTGAATATACTTTTCAGGTTAAAGGAGCCACCTTTATAGGCGATTGGGGTGAGATAAAACAATTAGGCATCTTAATCTCTCCACCTATTTGGGGAACATGGTGGGCCTACACTTTGTATTTTTTATTAGGATTATGGATTTTGTATTCATTTTATCATTTCCAATTAAACCGCAAATTGCAAAAAGTTGAATCCCTACGACTGCAAGAACTTGACATCGCAAAAAACAGGCTCTTTACCAATATTACCCACGAATTCCGTACTCCTCTCACCGTTATTTCTGGCATGTCTGAACAGATTAAAGAAAACCCTGAAAAATGGTTGGATGAAGGATTAACCATCATCAACCGCAATAGTTCTAGATTGAATACTTTGGTCAATCAAATGCTGGATCTGAGTAAATTAGAAAGTGGAAAATTAAAGTTGCATCTGGTACAATCAGATATCATACCTTTTGTAAAATATCTTTGCGAAAGTTTTCACTCCTTAACAGAGAGGTCCAAAATTTCACTTACTGTTTATTCTGAAATAAATGAATTAGTCATGGATTTTGATGCACAGAAATTATCTACAATCATCATAAATTTACTTTCTAATGCCATTAAATTTACACCTCCAGGAGGGAAAATAATTGTGCATCTTAACCAAACTAATAAAAAAGAGACTGCATATTTTTTTATAAAGGTGAAAGATAACGGTTCAGGAATTTCTAAAAATGAATTAGAAAACATTTTCAACCGATTCTACCAAGTCGATGATTCATCAACTCGACCCGACGAAGGTACTGGCATTGGTCTCGCATTGACCAAAGAATTAGTAGAGTTGATGGGTGGAACTATTGGAGTAGAAAGCACATTGGCTAAAGGAAGTGAATTTACCATCCATATACCAATTAACAGAAATGCAAAAATGACTAATGATGTTTCATTGCCCTTTAAACCTCAAATTGATTCATTAGACGAACCTAATACTATTATCACCGAAGAATCAGATGAAAAATCAGAATTACCTCTTGCACTTATAATAGAAGATAATGCAGATGTAGCCCAATATTTAAAAATATGCCTTGAGGAAAAATATCACGCTTTATATGCCAAGGATGGTATAGAAGGTATTGAAATGGCATACGAAAGAATACCAGATGTTATTATTTCAGATGTTATGATGCCAGGTAAAGATGGTTTTGAAGTGTGCTCCATACTCAAAAACGATGAAAGAACAGATCATATTCCAATTATTCTACTTACTGCTAAGTCATCACTGCAAGATCGAATAAGTGGTCTATCGCATGGTGCCGATGCCTATTTAACCAAGCCATTCAGTAAGGTTGAATTATTTACCAGATTAGACCAGTTGATGTTATTACGCCAAAAAATGTTGAAGCGTGTACAAAATGATTCCTATACTGAATTATTAAAAAAACAAATAGAGGGAGCCGAAGCTAGTTTCCTTAAAAAGGCAGTTAAACTGATTCACGAGCATATGAATGATCACGCTTTTGGCTCAGCACAATTGGCCCATAAGGTACATTTAAGTGAATCTCAAGTCTACCGAAAATTAAAGGCCATATCTGGTAAATCAACTGCACTTTTTATCCGCTCCGTTCGATTACAGCGCGCAAAAGAATTGATTTTAACAACCGATCTAACGATCTCCGAAATCTCATATGATGTTGGTTTTAACGACCCATCGTGGTTTAGCCGTGTTTTTAAAGAAGAATTTGGTTTTGCACCAAGTGACTTATATAAGTAATTGATTATATGTATCTTGGGTCAAATTATAGATATTTTTTGCAATAATAACACAAGCATTTTTCACCGATTCTCAAATACTCCTACATTAAGAAACAATACTACAAGTCATTCTTTTAATGTATTAATACTTTCATAGTGTATTTAAACTTACAAAGTATATACTAGATAAATCTAATGTTAAGATATCTAGTATTGAGTATTCATTTAAAAATTAATATCATGAAAAATTTAAGCATTATTTTATCCCTAATCTCTATTCTGTTTTTTAACTCGTGTAGCGGTGGTGACGATCGCCCTCCTTGTGATCCCTGTGGAACTGACCTCATTGTTACAACTCAAAACCTCATTGATTTACATACAGGTGAAACAAGAGGCACTTCTATATTGACAAGAACTGCTGGCCAAATTTCTTTTAAAATTGAAACCACTAATTTAATACCCGGACATGTTTATCAAGTTATGTGTGCCGTGTTTAACAAACCCGAGAATTGTGTGGGAGCTTGTGATGCTACGGACTTTCAAACCAATAATTCGGGTGATGCCGGAGTTCAAGCGATTTCATTTGTTATGGCAGGAAAACTGGTAAATAGTACATCAGCTACATTTGAAGGAATTTTGAAGAAAAATGATATCACCACCTACGATTGGATACCTGTTACCGCACCTGCAGATGGTTGGGGTGGTTTAGTAAATCCATTAACTGCCGAAATTGGTCTACTTGTAAGAAGCCAAGGCCCATACCAAGATGATCAAAGTGATGCACAGACCAATACTTTTGCAAATGCCTGTACTACTAATTGGAATATTTTAGATTCTGGATCTCGCGTACCAGAAGAAAGTGGTGAGTGTGCCTTTATACAAATTTCTCACCATGTCCCTCCAAGTAATTAAATAAAGAAACTATGTTCTTAAAAGACATAGAGCTTTATTAGGAAGGATTTGAAATACTTTATTATTATGAAGGTTTATCTCCTGATAAATATGAAGAAGTAGAAACGTATAGAGATTCGTACGTTATTTTTCATAGAAAAATGGAATCTAACATCACTACAGCGCTTTCCATTAAAAAAGCCTGTCTGCTAGCAGACAGGCTTCTCTATGTTCTGTAAAGAAAAAAGGAAAGCTTTCTATTGGAATACCAAATCGCTTTGGTTCACTATGTCCTAGATTTCTTTTAGAACAACACAACATCATTTGATTGCCAAAAAAAGCCTGCCTTTTGTATAATTATTTTAATTTAGGCTGAATCGTTATGGTATAAGAATATAGCTTATTAGCATTAATGGTATATTCTGAATGTACTAATCGCCCCCAGGAGGTATCACCGCCAACTCCCATTTGAAGATAATCCATATTCAATTGCACAGTATTTCCTGTTTTTATGTCAGCACCATGCTTTTGGGTAACTGGCACCAAACCTGAGGCCGATTCTGTAGCATCTTCGCTATTGAAATCAATTTCATGCATTGAGAAAGGCCATATACTGGAATTTAGTAAAACCTCACTCGTTAATTTGAGTACTAATGTATTTGAACCAACTTCCATCCATCTAACTTCAGTTTTATTTCCAGTTTCTTGTGGTCTGGAATAGCGATGAAATTGTTCTTCAATTTTTCCTGAATAAAACCCTACTTTTTGACCCGTTTTTCTATCCCAATAACTTTCATCTGGACCTTTTCCATACCAAGAGACATCCTTAAAATCATTAGCTAAAGTCATATACATGCCAAGTCTAGGCATATTTGGCAAGTCGTTTTTATTTGGTCGATATTGTAGAGTCACTTGTACCGATCCATTAGAAGCTAAAAGATAACTAGCATGGGCAGTAGCTTCATTATTTGGTAAGATATAGCCAACTTTATATACAACACCTTGTTTTGTAGATTGAGGAACACTAATTAATTCTGCAGAATAGTTGTACGTTGCATCTTGCCATATTTTAGCCCATTTGTCCATACCATTGCCTAAATCATTGTCTGTTGGCGGGCGCCAAAAATTGGGACGTATAGGGTAATCTGTAATGTTCTCCCCTTGATATTTCCAAGAAGTTATTTCTCCAGTTTTTGAGTTGATTTTTAAGTCTATCAAATCATTTTTTATATGGAACTGATCTCCAGAAATGATTTCAAAACTATTACCGTCAGGTATGGAATCAACAATCCTACCCTGTTGAAGCACATATTGATCCCAAGCTACTTCATGTCCTTTTGGGATTAAGCCCGTTTCTATATTTTGAATTAAACTTAACTCCAAAATATATTCATTTTTATCTTTGATAAAACTTGACAATCCACTAATGTTCATAGTTGCCTTTTGTTGAGGTAGTGCATGAATCATTAAATCATCTTGTCCCGCTATCCTTTTTCCGTTCTCTAGCAATTTCCAGCTTAGCGCTTTATCAGATAAGTCTTTAAAGAAGTTCTTGTTTTCAACTTCAACGGTGCCCTTCCCTAAATAATTAAATTGAACAGGCTCATATACTTTTTTAACTTCAGAAAGATGTGGATGCGGGTTTCTATAAGGATCAACCAAACCATTGTTCAGAAAGTTTCCATCTGTTGGTAAATCTGGATCGTAGTCATGACCATAAGCTAAATAAGGATTTCCGTTTTCGTCTTTATATTCTAAGCTTTGATCTACCCAATCCCAAATGTAGCCCCCTTGAAGGTTTGGATAAGTTTCTATAATATCCCAATAGTCTTGCAAATTACCAACAGAATTTCCCATAGCATGACAATATTCAATCAGTATTGCAGGTTTATCAGAATCTGACATTCCATGTTCAATTAAATATTCTGGTTTCGGGTACATTGGACAATACACATCGGTGTATTCTTCCTTCCCAGCTGGTTCATACTGTACTATTCTGTTGCTATCGTGCTCTTTCAACCATTTATAAGTGGTTTTAAATATGTTACCTTCTCCAGCTTCGTTTCCTAAGGACCAAGAATATATTGAAGGGTGATTTCTATCTCGATAATACATACGTTGTGTACGCATCATATGTGCTGGTAACCAAGACATTTCATTGCCTATTTGGGTCTCCTCAGAAATGGCTAAAGGATGGCTTTCGATATTGGCTTCATCAATGACATATAAACCATATTTATCACATAAATCTAGCCAGTATGGATCGTTAGGATAATGGGAAGAGCGGACCGCATTGATATTATTTTGTTTCATCAAAGTAATATCTTTCAACATGGATTCTTTAGAAACAACGTGGCCCGTAAATGGATCGGTTTCATGCCGGTCCACACCTCTGAAATAAACAGATTTTCCATTTATAAGTACTTGGCTATTCTTGATTTCTACACGTTTAAAGCCTATACTTTTTAGAACATATTGATTATTTTTCGAGTTTTCTTCATCTTCCAAAGCAATTTTTAATTGATATAGTTTGGGAATTTCGGCAGACCACTGTTCGACGTTTTCGATGATTGTTTCCGAATTAAAGTCGAATGAAGTATTTGCTGGAATTTCAATAGTTTTAATAGATTTAAAAAGGGATCTATCATGATCTAAAATTTCAACAGTAACGGTCCGAGCAACTTTGTTATTCGATGTATTAATAACTGAAATCGTACCATCATAAATTCCATTGGAATAGTTGTCATCCAGATTGGTGTTGGCGTAATAATCAGAAATAAAAACTTTTGGTTGAGTATATAGATATACATCACGTTCAATACCACTCATTCGCAACATGTCTTGAGATTCTAAGTAACTTGCATCACTCCAACGAAACATTTGTAAAGCAATCAGGTTTTTGCCTTTTTTTAAATATTTTGAAATATTAAATTCCGCCGGAGTTTTACTGCCTTGAGAATAGCCAACATAATTACCATTCACATAAACATACATCGCAGATTTTGCGCCCGCAAAATGGAATATTATATCCTCACTAAGAAAACATGAATCTAAATGGATGACTTTACGGTACGTGCCAACAGGATTGTAATCGGCTGGAGCATCTGGCCATTTGGTTGTGAACGGATAGCGTTCGTCCAGATAAATAGGTTTTCCAAATCCTTCAACTTCCCAATTAGCCGGAACAGAAATGGTGTTCCAATTTGAATCATCATAATTTACATTTTGAAAAGTAGTGGGTCGTTGTTTTGGGTCTTTTACCCAATTGAACTTCCATGTGCCATTTAAATTTAAAAAACGTCTTGAGTTTTCTTCTTTAGCAATATCTAGTGACTCAAAACTAAAATAAGTTGCTCTTGGTGAGAGTTTATTTTCTTCAAAAATTTTATGATTAAAATGATTGATTTGATCAGGAACTTCCCTTAAAGGCGCAATTTTACAGCTGAATAAAACTAACAAAATTGAACATTGTGCAATAAACTTCCTCATCAGATGAATGTCATAAAATCCTCATTAAAAATTTTCTCTAAATAAAATAAGAGTTCTTTGGCATTGTCCTTTGTAAATACCATTGGTGGTTTGATTTTTAAGACATTATTATCGGGTCCATCTATACTCATTAAAATCCCTTGATCCTTCATTCTGTTCGCTAAATAATCGGTCTGATTGGCAAGTGGATTCATCTCTGAATCCACCAACTCAATCCCAAGAAATAATCCTTGTCCGCGAACGTCACCAATCATCGGAAACTTTTGAGCTAATTTTTTCAATTCAGCTTTTAAAAATTCACCAACTTCAAGCGCATTTTCTTGTAGTCTTTCATCTTTTACCGTTCTTAAAACTTCAGTGGCAATTGCACAAGAAACTGGATTTCCACCAAAGGTGTTAAAATATTCCATGCCATTGGCAAATTTATCGGCAACCTCTGGGGTGCAAGCAACAGCCGCGACAGGATGACCATTCCCTAGAGGTTTTCCAATGGTAACAATATCGGGAACTACCCCGTGTAATTGAAAGCCCCAAAACGTTTTACCCATACGCCCGCAACCCACTTGAACTTCATCTGAAATGCATAGGCCACCTGCATTCCGTATCATTTGGTAAGCTATAGTTAAAAAACCCTCAGGCAATTCTACCTGTCCGCCACAACTAATTATAGGTTCTATAATAAATGCGCACATACCTCGGCCTTTATTTTGAACTTTTGCAATTTGCTCTTGCACTTCATTGGCATATAAATCTCCAGTGTTTTTACCG